>CAZRGY010000170.1:0-8208 GCA_964599715.1 uncultured Verrucomicrobiota bacterium
CTGACCTGCACGAAAACCGGCACTGGCGTTTCGTTCAACTCCACGCGATCCGCCAGCCAGCACGAAGCCACGCCTTTCTTGGCGCGCCCGGCACCTTCGTAGCGCACGGCTCCGATGGTCAGATGCACTTCACCCGGATGTGCCTTGGGCGAGGAGGAGATGGAGTAGAGACGCGGCTGCAACTTGCGCAGGAAGCCGGTGAATTCTACTGCCGTGAACTTCGCACCCGCACAGGTACGCAGCACATCCACGAAATCTTTGCCCCACAACCAGGCGTCCATCTCTTTCTTCTTGTCCGGTGCCAGCAAAGACAGCAGCTCGGCATTGTTCGTCTTTTCTGCCGCTGCTTTGATGAAAGCCGGTGGCGGCTGCGTGATGACATAGGTGCTCAGCAGTGCTTCGTGCAGCGTGCTGTCTTTGCCCTGCGCATCCTTCACTTGTTCGTCACCATTACAACCGAGCGCGGCCAGCAGTTCTTCGATCAAGACCGGGTCGTTCTTCGGCATCACGCCGAGCGCGTCGCCCACTTCGTAGTTCAGACCGGAACCTTCCAGCACGATCTCGAAGTGACGCGTGTCCTTAGCCGAACCTTCCTTGTTCAAGCGGCGATTCGTCTTGAGCACGGCCGGGAACGGATTATTCCGCGACCACTTCGCCACTTCCTTGACCGGCGCCGCTTCCGTGATCACAGGTGCGGGAGCGGCTACGGGAGCCAGTGCCGAGGCTGTGCTTTCCAGTGCCGGCCAGATGCCATCAGTCCAGGCTTTGGCGACCGCTTCATAATCCACATCACACTCACCCATGGTGACGAGACGCTTGGCTCCAAGCGCGACCAAACGTTCATCGAACTTCTTTCCGGCACCACAGAACTCGCTGTAGTTCTTGTCGCCCAGGGCGAGCACCGCAAATGAAAGCGTTTCCAATTTGGGCGCTGTGTCGGCGCTGAGTGAAGTCCAGAAATTCACCGCATTATCCGGCGCATCCCCGTCGCCCCAAGTGCTGGTGATGATGACGAACAGCGGCTCCTTCACCAGGTCAGCCGGCGAGATTTTGTTCAGCTCACTGATTCTCGGCAGGAAACCGCGCTTCTCTGCTTCTTTGCCGAGCTTCTTGGCCAGTCCTTCGGCGGTGCCTGTCTGGGAACCGAATCCGATGAGCAGCGGCTGTTTGGGTTTCGTCTCCACTGGTGCGCCCGCAGATGTGGTGGCACCGCTGGCGAGCAATCCCGCCAGGTATCCGTTCAGCCAAGCCCGTTGTTCCAGTGTGAACGGGGCGTTTTCAGGTAATGTAGGAATCAAGTTCATGCTTCTGCCTTCTCCCAACCGATTTCAGGAGCTGAATAGATCGACAAAAATACAGCGTCTTCCGTGCCATCGTTCACGGCTCCGTGGACCTCATCATGGTCGGCGACATCCAAATCGCCCGCCCGGATGACCGTGCGTTGGCCATTGCCCATCAGATAGGTCAGCTCGCCACGCATCATCACCCAAGTATCTTGACCGCTCGGGTGTGTATGCGTGGGCACCTTTTGCCCGGGCCGCACACACCAGACGGCGATGCGCGAATGTTCGGTGACCACGATCTCCGTTACCGCCGCCGCTTCATCGGAGAAGCGGGCGAACTGGTCCACGTTGAAGATGCGGTTACTCATGGGCACCTGCCTTTCCGCGGTTCGGTGCATCTTCGCTTGCTTGTTCGGGCGAGGCCACCTCCACGCTTACCGCACAGTGCTTGTAACTTGGCTGTCGCGAGTAGGGATCAAACTCGGACTTGGTAAGCTGGTTCGTCACTCCGTAATGCATGGGGATGAACACCTGCCCCACCTGCACAGAGGTGGTGACAAAAGCCGTGCAGAAAATCCGAGCCCGCCGGGAAGTGACAGCGACGGTGGCATTTGGAGCGATCCGCAAGCGGGCGGCATCCAGTGGATTGATCTCCACATAAGCATCCGCCGGATAGAGGGTTTGCAGCACGGCCGATTTGCCAGTCCGTGTCTGCGTGTGCCACTGGGCCGAAGTTCCCCGACCTGTCAGCAGGACAAAGGGATAATCCTTAGAGGTTGGTTCAGCCACCGCACGCGGAGTCTCATAGAGAAACTTAGCCTTACCATCGGGCGTGAAGAATTGGCCATCGGAGAACAACCTGCGCTCCGCGACATGGGAGCCATTTCCGTTTGCACTTGGCGTTTCTTCTGCGCCTCCTTGCTTAAAGGGCCATTGGATGCCACCACTCGCATCTAGATGAGCATAATCCCGGATGCCCGTGATGTCACAAGGACGCCCGGCCGAAAAACGCTTCATGATCTGGAACGCCGCCTCAGGAGAAGACCATTCCGTAAACAGTTCCTCACAGCCCCAGTAATGAGCGATGAGGCGGAAGATATTGAAATCACTCAGAGCCTCCCCGGGAGCCTTGGAAACTTTTTTTACCAGGCCGAACCTACGCTCGCTGTTGATGAACGTGCCTTCCTTCTCACCCCAACCCGCCGCAGGCAGAACCAGATGCGCCTGCTTGGCAGTGTCTGTGGTGCCATACATGTCCTGCACGACCAGGAAATCAAGTTTACTGGCCAGCTCACGGAATTTTCGTTGGTTCACCCAAGAGTGCGCGGTGTTCGTGGCGATGACCCACAAGCCGCGGATCTTGCCATCTGCGATGCCATCGATGATCTGGTCATATGCCCAGGAGTTTTCCGTCGGGATACGCTCCTCAGGAATCCCGAGCATCTGGGCGATCTCCGCCCGGTCAGCCGCGTTCTGAAAATCACGACCGGCAGGCAGACTCGTCACGTTGGCATAGAGACGGGAGCCCATCGCATTGCATTGACCGGTCACCGAATTCGCTCCCGTGCCCGGACGCCCCATATTGCCGGTCATCAAGGCAAGATTGATGATGGCTTGGGCGGTGCGCGTCGCTTCGTGGCTTTGGTTCACGCCCATCGTCCACCAGAAGGAGACCGCCTTGCCCTTCCCGATGCTCTCGGCGCAATGGAACAGTTCGCCCACCGTCAAGCCCGTCTCCGCCGCGACTTTATCCGGCGTGAATTGGCGGACGAACTCGGCGAAATCATGGAAACCCGTAGTATGTTGCGCGATATAACCCAGCTTCACCCAGTGATTCTGGATAAGCAGATTCGCCAACCCGTAAAGCAAGGTCAGGTCGGACTTGGGTTGCAGCGCGAGGTGTTGTGTCGCGGCAGACGCCGTCTCCGTGCGGCGAGGATCGATGACGATGATCTGCGGCTTGCGCTTATTCCGCAGCACCCGTTGCCACATGATGGGATGGGCGATGCACAGATTGGAACCGATGAAGACCATCACATCGGATTCCTCAAAATCCGCATACGTGTAAGGCGGCGCATCAAACCCGAAGCTTTGCTTGTAGGCGACATGGGCCGTGGCCATGCACTGGCGGGTATTGGAGTCACAATGCAAACCACCCATGCCAAACTTGAAAAGCATCCCGAGGAAAGCCATCTCCTCTGTGCAGATCTGACCGGTGCTCAGAAAGGCCACGCTCTCCTTGCCATGTTCTGCCATGATCTCTTTGAAGCGACCCGTGAACAGCTTCATGGCCTCATCCCAAGTAGCCTGCTGCATCTCGCCGTGCTCATCACGGATCAGCGGCGTGGTCGCCCGATCTGGTGAATACAACGGGGTCAGCGCCTCCCATCCTTTCGGGCAGGCCATTCCCAGATTCACCGGATAACCGCTGCTCGGCGTCAGGTTAACGGCTGCACCGTCTTTCAGATGGATATCAAGCGAACAACCGGTGGAACAAAAGCCGCAGACGCTACGCGTGGTGGCATCCGGCTTCAGTCGGGCGGGCACCTTGCCCAAGCCGAACTCACCGGGACGCAAGAGCAACTCCTCGGTCAAGGGACCGTGCCATTGGCGAAACAAAGTATTGGCAGGCTCGCTCATATTCCTCCCGGCATTTTGCGGGCGGCTTCCGCCACGAAATAAAGGTGACGTTCCGCCAGTTCCCCGGCGAGACAGAGACAAAAGATCAGGACGGACAATCCCAAAGGTGAGACCTCCGCACCCATCAAAGCCAGCGGCAGCAATATCCCTCCCAAGACACCGGCCAGCAGGCGACCACGAAAGATGCGCTCCAAAGCACCCGTAAGATGCAGGCGTGCAGATTTGGTCAAGGGCTCATCAGCCGATGCCGAACCTCCTGCAAAGATGGAACATTCCACCACCAGCTTCAGCACCATCAGAATGACTACACTCAGAGCCACCAGCGAACCTGTCCCAGCTCCACTCCCCCAAGCATCAACCAAGAGGTTACCCACAAAGCCAAGCAACAAAGTGGTGAGATAGAATTTCGGGACTGTGAGCGACATGCTCCAGAACGGCCGCTGTGTATCCACATAGATCATCGCCGAGCAGAAGACCGCCGCCATGCCGATCCCAGCAGCCAGCCATGCCGTCCATGGCCGCAAAAGCCAGGCATGCAGCGCGAGTGCACCCGCAAACTTGCCGAAGATGATCAGCTCCCGGCTCAGCCATGATTTCCGCCAACCAAGGAACGCACGCCAGGCTTTCAGTGGTTGCCCCAGATGGAGGGTGCCCGCCACCATACCGATCATCGAAATAACAAGCGCGAAGATGGTTTGCGCACGATCCATCACTCCACTCACGGCCGCCCAGAGGCTCATCCCCACACCCGCCTGGGTCAGCACAAGCATCACCGTCAGCGGGATATGCGCCTTGGCCGGATGCACATCATGGATATCACCCGGCACCAACTCAGGAATGGGTTGGCGGGAAAGATAACGCGTCGTGGGCGAAGTGATGGTGGCATCCGGAGTGCCGGGCAGTAGATTGGGAATGACGAATGACGAGGCCTGCGTACCCAAGGAATGACCTGCATCAGCATTGGATTCAAGGGACACTGCCTCACCATTCTTCTTGCGGTAACCCGCGATGACTTCTGCCTTGTCCACCACGGCGATGCGGATGGCCTCATTGGGACAAGCTTGCACGCAAGCGGGAGCTTCACCTACCCCAAGACGGTTGGCGCACATGTCACACTTGCGCACGATGCCCAACCGCTCGGAATACTTCGGCACCTCGTAAGGGCATTTCATCACGCAGTACTGGCAGCCGATGCACTGGTCATCCAAGTGCCGGACAATGCCTGTGAGCGGGTCTTTGTCATAAGCCAGCACCGGGCAACCGTTCAGGCAACCCGGGTCCGCACAATGGTGGCAGGCGGTGGTGACATGCTTGTGGAAAGTGATCGGTTGGAGAATGGATGTCTCATGCTCCTCAGGTTCGATCTTGGCAGGCGGCGGCACCAGCAACCCGACACCCCGCCAAGTCTCGGTTTCATCGAGGCCATTCAGCGAATGACAGGCCGTCACGCACGCCTTGCAACCCGAGCAGACATCCAGATCCACCTCAAAAGCATACTGCTCCCCTTTACCGGGTGCTTGGGCTGGCAGCAGACTGCGGTATTGCGCCTCCATTACCGGGGCCGTGTGCCCCTCGTGCCAGCGGGAAAAGCGCTCGACCGCCGTCAACGACCGTTGCTCGGCAAGCAACTGGTCGATCAGCGTCATCTTAGGTTCTTCAGCCACGGCGATCATCGGTGATGCAACTGGCACCACCTCCCGTTTCAGCATTCCCAAGGCCGAAGCTTTGATAAATGCGATTCATATTATTTGATTTATCAATGAATTTTATTCATTGATTCAGGAAACCCTTTGCCAGCATCGCTTTCGGGGCCGGATGGCCCGGGAAGTGACTGTTGGCATAAAGTTTACCCCGCCTAAATCTGGGCAAAACGAGACGAAAACAGACTGCGGAGATTTGCCCAAACTGAGCAGCATGCTCGGAGTTGTCTGAAAGGCACCCGCCCGTTTGAACCAATTGTCCGAAACGGGCGGGTGCGTGAGCCGGCGTCAGCCGGAGGTCGCGGGGAGGAACCGCGAAATACATGCGCCCGCTCAGTAGTTGAACTCGAGCTGAGCCCAGAACTTATGGGCATCAAAGGCGGCCGGGGCGGCCACGCCATCATAGTACGCGTACTTGGCCAGGAGGGCCCAGTGCTTGCCTAGTTTCTTGCTCACTTGGATGTCGATCTCCTGGCCGAGATCGGCGCCACCGCTGTCCGCATCAAACTTATGGTAGACGACGCGCACCGGTATACCGCCAGGCAACCCGACTTGCGCAAAGACATAAGCATCGCGCAAACCATTAGCGGGTGTGGCGAGGAACACATCCGCCCAGCCGTTAAAGGCGTGCAATGTAGCCAGCGGGGTCTTGAAGCCCTGCAGGTTGTCCGTGCCCAGCACTTCATAACCACCACCGATGGTGTAACGATCATAATCCACGCTGGCTTCCAAGTTGTAATACTCCGCCTCGTAGTTGAGCGCGCTGCTGCCGTAGTCCTTCTGCCAGGCAAACTCGCCCTTGTAGTTCACCTTGCCCTTGTTGTCCTTGTCGAACGTCCAAGCGCCCGTGATGCTGCCACCATAGGTGGCGGTGGAGTTGGCCGCCGAATTGTCGAAGTCCAGCAAGTAGCTGTAACCCGTGAATTTCGCGAGTTCACTCGCATTGTAGGAAGCATTGAAGATGTGGCTGTCGGAATGGAAATCCCGGTTACCGGCGGGCAGACCGTTCACATCACCGAAGATGCGGTGGACTTCCCAGAGATAGCCATAGAACAAGGAGAGCTTGTCGATGGAGTTGTTCTGGAATGTCACCGCATCAAAGGTCTGCATGTTTTGGCGCCAGCCGACGTCGCCGATGAAACGATGGTTGTCCAGCACGATGCGCTGGCGGCCCACCTTCGCCATGGACTTCCAGTTCGAGTAGCTCACCCAGGCCTGGTTCAGTTCCGTGGTGGCCGGATCGGCGATGATGGTCTTGGTGCCCTGGCCGTTGGAACCGGCGGCGTTGTAGTTCTCATCATCGATGATGTTGGAGATGTTCTCACCTTCCAACATGGCTTGGAAACCATAGACGGGTGCGGTGGTGAAACCGAAACGCGTGCGGGCCGTAAGGGCATCGGATTGCCCGAGGTTGCTCTGATCGGCGAACTCATAGCGCAGACGCACATTGAGGGAGAATTTCCCCTTGCTGATGGCGTCCGGCACTTTGCCGTTGAAGAATTTATCCACCTTTTCCAATGGCGTCAGTGCCGGAGGCGGGGTGGCTGGTGTCGTCGCCGCAGGTTTGTCCTGAGCGGAGGCCAGGCTCGCGCCCAGCACGACCGTGCCCAGAGTGGTGGTCAGGAGGTTCGTTTTCATGTGTTTTCTTGGTTTGGGTTCTTGATTGTTCTGTGTGTTGGGACAAGGGATCCCCGTTCCGGGAAATCACCCTCCCGGTAAATTGTTTGATGGATGTGTTTGTTTCGGCTGGCTAACTCGCAGCCGGTTCCGCTGCCGCTTTCTTCATAGTATCAGCCAGGATGCCATACACCGTTGCCCACGCTTCCTTCACGTCGGGGGTGAAAGCATCGCCCAGGCCTTTTTCGAGTGTCCACAGCAGGGCTGTTCCCACTGTGGCGTAGTGTTCATCTTTCACACCGTAAGCGACATGGCGCCGACCGAGCGCCTGCACCGCAGGCACCAGTTTGTCGAGGTCATTGAGCCCCCGCACGGCCACGGTGATCATCTGCATGAGCTTCTTGCCCTGCTCCTTGATGTCGCTCGTGAAGAGCGGCTTGAGCGAAGGATCGAGTTCAAACAGCTTGCCGTAGAACAGCGAGGCAGCGGTGTCAGCGATGGGGACCACTTTTTCCCAGGTGGCCTGGACGAGTTGTACTTGCGTGGGTGTCATGATGTTTTCAGTTGGAGATCGGTCAATCAGTCGAGCGGTATGCGCAGCACTACGCCACCCATGACGTCATCCAGTTTGAAGTCGTCCTTGGGGGTGTCTTGATGGTTGTTATGGCAAGTGACACAGGCTTTGGAGACGGCCACATCCGCATACACAGCGGTGAAGTATTTTTTCCCGCCCAGCGTCTCTTCCGCGTAGTAGTTCTCCTTGCCCAGCTTGTCGGCGACGAACTGCAGACCGGCCTTCTCCACGTCGGTCTTGGGGGCGTTCTGCTTGTTGATCGGCCAGAGCGAGAGCAGCGCGTAGGTGAAACCAGGATTTTTGGAAGCCACGGTCTCTGCCCCCATGCGGAACATCTGCGCGGGCAGCGGCAGGGCTTTCTCATCCTTCCAATGCTCGCTGGCTTTGATGACTT
>CAZRGY010000171.1:0-8169 GCA_964599715.1 uncultured Verrucomicrobiota bacterium
AAGTGATGGCTGAGGCGGCTTCGTAAAGCTTGTAGGCTTTTGGAGTTTCTTTTTCTTCGGGCTTCAAGACGTAGAAGCCATCAAGTGCTGAGTGCTCGTGGGCACGTCCGCCAACCCACTCCTTGATCTTGCGCGGGTCATAAGTGGACTGGGCCCCGGTGACCATCATGCAGGTAAGGCGGGTGGATTCCCGCAGAACTGGGTCTTCGTTTTTAGGGTCCGCCATGTCGTCGTGAAAACCGATCCAAAGAGAAGTGCCGGCTCCGGCGGAGCCGCCAGTGGAAGCCACCCGTTTCGGATCGAGGTTCCACTCTTTTGCCTTGGACCGGGCGAACTGGATGGCGCGGGCACTGTCCATATAATGCGCCGGGAAGGTGACTTCTGGTGAGAACCGGTAGTTGATGGCCATCACCGAGATGCCTTCACTGAGGCAGCTTTGCAGCAAGCCGGGTGATAGCGATTCTTTGCTGCCTGCCCGGAATCCGCCGCCGTGGATGTAAACGAGCAGCGGGGTAGGTTTGTCGGACTTGGCCTTCCAGAGATCCAGCACATTACGTTCGTGCGGGCCGTATTTTACATTGGCAAGGTCGGGCTGTGGTTTGGATTTGCCGCGATTCTTTTCCTGGGCGGAGGCATCGAGCAGCAGGGCCTGAGGCAGCAAGGCGGCCAGCAACAGCACACGTAGCAGCAATGAGGTGTTCATGATGGTCCAAATGGGTTGATGAATCCCATTTATACGACCAAATGACAGTGCCGTAAATAAATGAAACTTCGAGGCGTCAAGCCGCAGCACTCCAAAGTTATGCCTTCTGTAATTTGGGCTGGCCGTTCTCCACTACAAATGAGCTTCGGGTGTTGAGCGGGGCACCGGGGCGGGTGACATATTCCACGGTCTTAAAATCCGTCTGCCATTGCTTGGGGGTGACTTCACAGCTCACATAACCGCGCTCGGTATTGTGGAATTTCACAAAGGGATTTTCTGAATAGGTCTGGGCGAGCGTCTTAGGAGAGGCTGTCCCATCGCCACCGGAGGAGATGGAGGTGCCGACGAATTCAGTGGCGACACTTTGTGAGTCAAGGTTGTCGAAATCGGCGATGAGTTCGTTGGCCCAGTTGCTGTGGATATCGCCGGTCAGGACCACGGGGTTGGACACTTTGCGATCGTGGAGGAATTTCAAAACCTTGCGGCGTTCCATCTCGTAGCCGGGCCATTGATCCATGCTGTGAGTGATACCTTCGCCGGCTTTGCGATCTACGCGGGCCATCATTATCTGTTGGGCGAGGATGTTCCAGCGGGAGGCAGAGTTGCCCAAGTTGTTGAAGAGCCATTCGCGCTGGGCGGTGCCGAGCAGAGTCGCCTTAGGATCGAGTGCTTCATCGCAAGGTGGCTTGTTGCCATCACCACAGGGCTGGTCGGTGCGGTATTGGCGGGTGTCCAGCACATGGAATTCCGCGAGCCGCCCAAAGTTAACCGTGCGATACAGGCGCATGTCCGGGCCGGTGGGCAGAGCTGTGCGGCGCAAAGGCATATTCTCGTAATACGCCTGATAGGCGGCGGTGCGACGCAACAGGAATTCGCCAGAGGAGACATTCTTCTCCTCCGAAATGTCATTGGCACAATTGTTATCGAACTCGTGATCGTCCCAAGTGACGATCCAAGGGGCGGCGGCGTGCATGTTCTGCAAGGCCTTGTCGGTGCGGTACTGGGCGTGGCGATTGCGATAATCATCGAGAGTTTTTATCTCGGCGCCATGATGTTTGCGTACGCGTTTATCGATACCGGCGTATTCGTAAATGTAATCCCCGAGGTGCACGACGAGATCGAGGTCCTCCTTCAGCATGTGCTCGTAGGCGGTGAAGTAACCGGTCTCGAAATGCTGGCAGGAGGCGAAAGCAAAACGGAGTTTTTCGGGCAAGCTGTTGGCTGGCGGCATGGTGCGCGTGCGGCCTTTGGGGCTGACTTCGCTCCCACACTTGAATTGATACCAATACCAGCGGTCTGGTTTGAGGCCGGTCACTTCGATATGCACGGAGTGTCCCCAATCAGGAGTGGCCACCACGGTTCCTTTCTTCACGACCTTGCCCATCGCTTCATCCTCAGCAATCTGCCAGGAGACTTCTACCGGTTCTGATGGCATGCCGCCGTTCTCCAGCGGTTTCGGAGCAAGACGTGTCCAGAGCACCATGCCGTCGGAAGAAGGATCGCCCGAAGCGACTCCGAGTTGAAAAGGATAGGCTGAGAACTTGGGGTTCTTGGCGACGGCACCGACAGCTTTGCCCGACCATAAGGTGGCAGCAGCCAAAGAGGTGGAGGCGAGGAGAAATGAACGGCGGTTCATCGCCTTGGGCGAGAGCAGGGGATAGAGCGGGGGAATCATATGGTTCAAAGTCGGTTTGCGTTCGCGGAGTTTAAGCGGTCACTTCTTGGCTTTTGGCAGTTTGACCTTCGCCAGATAGATGCTGGTTTTGCCTTCGTGTGAGGAGTAGTAGCTGACCCAGAGGTCGCCATAATACTGGAGGCCTGCGTAGCTGGTGTCGCCGCCACTGGGCAAATCCAGCAAGGGACGAAGTTCGCCTTGTTTTACGTCCAGTTCACAGACAACGGTTCGGGGGACTTTTTTGCCATCCTCATTCGGGCGCAGCATGCGGCCAGCAGCGATCCAGCGCCCGTCTGGTATCTGGATAAAATTGGGTCCACCGAAGAACACGCCGAGGTCTTTCCAAGTCCACTCTTTGTAAGGTGCCTGGCTGGTGCCGAGGAAAGCGCTGTTGGCTCCATTTGGGCCATCACGCCGTTGCAGGACATAGGCGGTGCCGTCTTTGGCAAAGCGGATGGTGGCTTCATTTGAGCCAACTTCCTTGCAGAGCGGGTCGGCTAACGGGCTGAACTTGAGGCCGTCTTCCGAGAAGTAAAGGCGGGTGAAAAATTGGCGCGAGGCCCGAGTTTCCGGATGCACGTCATATGCCGCGCCATAGGCGGTCTTCTTGTGCCAGGTGATACGCCAGAGCCATTCCTGATCCGGGCCTACGTATTCGACTTGGCTCCAACGTACGCCGTCTTTGGACCGGGCAATAAAGTTGCGGGTGGAAGTCGCGGGCTGATTGCCTTCGCGGATGGTGTCGCCGGCGAGGACTTCCAGCAATTTGCCGTCTGGGCTGACACTGAGTTTGGGGTCACGCAAATCGTGTCCGGGCATCTCAATGACACTGGCGGATTCCCAATCGCGACCATTCTTGGAACTCAGCAACCTTATGACCGCTTCCGGGGCGACATGGGCCTGGCTTTCACGGAAGGCGCAGAACCAGCGGCCTTTGAAACGGATGAGATCGGTGAAGGCGTTGTGATTACCTTTGTCCCAAAGCTTCCTCACTTCGACCAGCCGGGCTTCTTGAGCGGAGGCAAAAGTGGTCAAGCAGAGCAGGGCAAGGGTAACAAATACTTTCATGCTTAAGTAATGGATGAGGCAAAGAGGTGATTTATTCAACGTTGCCAGTGTTGAAGTTCCAAGATGTTTCCTTCCGGGTCAGTGAGGTAGATGAGGGTGAGGCGACCTGAGGTGGGGATATCGATCGTGACCAAATCACCGACGTCACGACCGCCCCAGCGATGGATCTCTTCCCGTTTGGCGGCTACATCAGGCACTTCAAAGGCGAGATGGGCAAAGCCGGGCTTGTCGAGGGATTGAGGATTATCCGGGCCAGCGGGTTCGTATTGGAAAATCTCGATGGTCGGCCCGTTCTCGCCATGGCCCGGCAGGCGGAGATGATGGCCGCGGACACGCACACCGGGTTTGCGGGTGAGGGCATCGATATGCGGTCCGTGATGGTCGCGTTCCGCACTGCAGACCACACAACCCATGACCTGCTGATAGAAGTCAGAAAGTTTGCGCCAGTCGCTGGCGATGAGATTCGTATGGGCGTAGCGGATGCCGTCCGTGGTGTTCATGGTGCGTGGTGATTGAACCCCGCAGAAGGCATGATTGGCAAGCCGTGAGGAATAAAAAAACGCCGGACAGTGATGTCCGGCGTTTCCATGAAAAGAAACTCTACGCTTCCTTCTTCTTATTCTTCTTTTTGCCGTCGTTACCGGATTTTTGATTGGAGTAGGAATTGGCCGGCCAGTTTTTCAGGACCAAGGCTTTCATCTCCTTGATCACGGACGCGTGCTGCGGGTCTTTGATGAGGTTGTTCAATTCCAAGGGGTCGAGCTGGTGGTCGTAGAGTTGGGCGCCTTCTTTTCCGTTATCCCATTCGGTATAGCGCCAGCGTTCGGTGCGGACAGAGTGGCCGGAAATGCTGCCGCGCTGAACCTGGGTGTAAGCCGGGCGATCCCATTTGGCCGAAGCATTTTGTAGCAGTGGACGGAGGCTAATGCCTTGGGCCTTGTCTGGTTTGGGCAAGCCGCAGAGGTCTGCCAAAGTGGGGTAAAGATCGAGCAACTCCACCGTCCGTTGGCAGCCTTTGGGGGCGGGTTTCACGCCGGGACCGGCGATGATCATCGGCATGCGGGCCGACTCCTCGAAGTTACTCTGTTTTTTCCACAAGCCGTGCTCGCCGATGTGGTAACCGTGATCACTCCAGAAGACGATGACAGTCTTGTCGGTCAGCTTGAGACGGTCCAAGGCATCCAGCAGGCGGCCGACTTGGGCGTCCACAAAGGAAATGGTGGCGAAGTAAGCCTGCTTGGATTTGCGCGCTTCCTCTTCGGTCACGCCAAGCCATGGGCGCGGTTTGGTGGAGGCCAAGGCGACTTCGGGTACATCGCGGAATTCCGATTCAGAGATGGGCGGCATCTGGATCTTTTCCAGCGGATACAGGTCGAAGTATTTCTTTGGTGCGACGTAAGGGCAGTGGGGGCGATAGAAACCGGCGGCGAGGAAGAAGGGTTTGTCCTTGTTCGCTTCCATCAGCTTGATGACTTCGGTGGCGACCATGCCATCCGTCTGTTCTTCATCCGTGCCTTCTGCGGCGAGCACACTTAGTGAGCTACCAAGGCCGCGCTTGGGCGTGTAATTGATGATTTTGCTCTCTTCTACCTTGTCGCGGCCGCTCGGGTTCACGCGGTGATTCCAAGAGGGCAGGTCGTCGAGCCCATCGGTGCCGATATCACCCGGATTGCCATAATGATAGATCTTGCCGACGCGCGCGGCGTAGTAGCCGCTATTTTGGAAATGCTGCGGCAAGGTGACGACATCCGGAATCACGGAACGAAAATGTTTCTTGAGATCAAAGACCTCAGTGGTATCCGGGCGCAGCCCAGTCATCAGTGAAGTGCGGCTGGGACTGCACAATGGGAACTGGCAATAAGCGCGGTCAAAGCGCACTCCGCGGGCAGCAAGCTTGTCGATGTTTGGTGATTTCACCAAGGGGTCACCGTAGCAACCCAAATGGTTGTTCATGTCGTCCACAGCGATGAAGAGGACATTCAGTTTATCGGCGGCATAGAGCATCTGCAGAGCCGGAAGGAAAAGGCAGAGGATCAAAAGCCGGAGCTGGATGATTGGATTGGCTTTCATGGGATAAGAGACGGATACTGAAATGGTAAGGTTACCGCCAGTAATAAATTATCCAGTCAATGAGAGCCGGGCGAGACACAGGTGTTCCGGAATTTGCTTTTAGCTCAATTCTGCCCTATTGATTTCCTGCTTTATGGGAAACGACCTAGTGGTGCGCATACAGAACCTGACCAAGATCTACCTGCAAGGGGAAATCAACGTCACCGCGCTGGATAACGTTTCCCTGGATATAGCGCGCGGGGAGTTTCTCACGTTGATGGGACCTTCCGGTTCCGGCAAATCCACCTTGTTGCATGTCATGGCAGGCATCGACCGGCCGACGAGCGGCAAGTGCTACGTCGAGTCCGTGGATGTCACCAAATTAAGCGAATCCCAGCTGGCCGACTGGCGGAACCAAAACGTCGGCTTTGTTTTCCAGTCATTCAACCTCATCCCGGTACTCACGGCGTTCGAGAATGTGGAGCTGCCGTTGTTGCTCACCGGCCTGAGTGCCAGGCGCCGACGCGAACAGGTGCGGACGGCGTTGGAAATGGTCGGTCTGGCGGATCGCGCGAATCATCTGCCGCGCCAGTTATCCGGCGGCCAGGAGCAACGCGTGGCTATCGCGCGGGCGCTGGTGACCGATCCGCACCTGGTGGTGGCCGATGAACCGACGGGCAATCTGGATGCGAGTTCCGCCAATGAAGTCCTCGGCATTCTGCAAAGCCTGGCACGTGGCGGCGACAAGACGGTCATCATGGTGACACATGATCCCAAGGCGGCAGCCTTTGGCTCACGCTCCATTCATCTGGAAAAAGGGGAGCTGATCAGGGAGGAGACGACCCAGTGACGATCGGCGGCTTCATCATCAAGAACGCCCTGCGCAACAAGCGCCGGGCCTTGCTCTCCATCTTGAGCGTGGCGGTGAGCCTGTTCCTGCTGGTCACTTTGCTGGTGCTTTTGCGCGAGCTGACCACGCCGATGGAGGATGCGGATGCGGCGATGCGCATCGCGGTGCGGAATCGGGTGTCTTTGGCGAACACCTTGCCGTACCGGCAACGCGCCGTGATCGAGAGGATTCCCGGAGTGGCGGCGATCACGCCGTTCACGTTCTTCGGCGGCAAGTTTCGGAATGAAGATATCCCATCGTTTGCGCAGTTCGCGATGGATCCAATCCAGCTTACGAATGTATTCGGGGAGGCGAAGCTGCCGCTGGACCAGTTGAACAACTGGATCGCGGACCGTTCGTCCTGCATCATCGGGATCGAGACGGCGAAGCGTTACAATTTCAAGATCGGTGACAAGATGAAGCTCGTGGGAACCGTCTGGCCAGCGGACCTGGAGCTGACCATCAAGGGCATCTACAAGGGCACGCCGGATGACCGCAATGTGCTGTTCCATCACGACTACATGGATGAAGCGTGCGGGCGACAAGGCATCGTGGGCACCTGGTGGGTGCGGGCGAAATCATTAGAGGAAGTGCCGCTGGTGGTGGAGCGCATCAACAAGGCGTTCAAGAACACCTCGGCGGAAGTGCTGGCAGAGACGGAGCGGTCCTTCGTGCTCGGTTTCATCTCCATGTGGGGCAATATCAAGATCCTCATCGGATCCATCTCCACGGTGGTGGTGTTCACGCTGATCCTTGTATCAGGCAGTACGATGAGCATGGCCATCCGCGAACGCTTTCGCGAGTTGGCGGTTTTGAAGGCGCTGGGCTTCCGGCGGCATGAGCTGTTCGCCTTCATCCTCGCCGAGAGTTTTGGTTTTGCCATGATGGGTGCGCTCATCGGTGTGGGTGGCGCATGGCTGCTCTACACGAACATCAACATCACTGCTGCGACCAAGGGCATGTTTGTCGCATTCGAGCTGACCCCACGGATCATGGCCATCGGGTTTGGTGTGGCATCGTTGCTGGGCGTGGTGGCGAGCATCATGCCGTCCATCTCGATGGCTCGGATGAGCGTAGTACAGGGCTTGAAGACGTTGGATTAAATCATGGCGCTGCCGCTTAAATACAATTTCCAGAACGTGATCGTGCGCTGGCGCTCGACGCTGGCGACCATTCTGGGCATCGGGATGGTGGTGGCGGTCTATGTGCTGTTGCAGGCGCTGGCCGTGGGCCTGGAACAGAACAGCGCGAACACCGGTGATGAACGGAATTTTCTTATCGTCCGCAAAGGGGCGACGTCCGAATCCGTCAGCCAAGTGACGCGCGAGCAGTTCCGCTATCTGCAATACATGGACGAGATCGCCAAAGACGAGCAGGGGAAAGCCATCATGACGGCGGACACCATGGTGCTGGTGAGCCTGCCACGCAAGGAAGCAAATGGTGAGGCGAACGTGCTGGTGCGGGGCGTCATGGAAAAAGGCAAGGAGCTGCGACCACAGGTGCAATTGGTGGAAGGGCGCTGGTTTGTGCCAGGGAATCGTGAGGTCGTGGTGAGCCGGAAGCTGGCGGCGCGTTTCCAGAATTTTCAGGTCGGGGAGCAGTTCCATGTGCCGGGGGCGGATCTGAAGGTCGTGGGCTGGCTGGATGGCGGTAAAAGTGCCTTTGATTCCGAGGTCTGGATGGATACCGATGAGGCCCGGAACATCTTTGGCCGGGAAAATTACACGAGCGTGCTGGTGCGCCCGGTGGATGAGGCGGCGGCCATGAAGCTCAAGGAACGGTTGG
>CAZRGY010000172.1:0-8132 GCA_964599715.1 uncultured Verrucomicrobiota bacterium
GTCCGGCAAATCCAAGGGCGGGCTGCTGCTCGACACGCGGGAAACCATCCGCGCGCGGCGCGCGGCCATAGGTCAGTGCGAACACCTTGGTGATGGCCTCATCACGGGTCTTCGTCTCCTGCTGCAAACGCGCGGCCAAAGCGATGGCCCGGTCATACATGCTCTCGCCGTTGAACAGGCTGAACACTTGCGGCGTGATGGTGGAGGCCTCGCGCGCCTCGCAGGAAAGTTCCGGACTGGGCTCGTTGAAGACTTCCATGAAGGGATCGCGCAAGCCACGGATCTTCAGCGCATAAATGGAGCGACGATGACGCTGTTCCGGTTTCGGTGAAGGCTCCCATGCTGCCGCGAAAGTTCCCATCACCTGCCGCGGTTGCATCGCTGCTTCCAGATTGATCTCTGGCCGCGCCGGGATGCCGCCCATCTCGGGATTCAATTCGCCCGAAATCAGCAGGGTGGAATCACGGAACTCCTCTGCGGTCAGGCGACGGGGTGCGAACGCGGCGTAGCTCGTGTTATTCGGATCTTTCTCGGCGAGCAGTTTGCGATCCGGATGACTGGAGGAGCGACGATACGCTTCCGAGGAAAGGATCACGCGGTGCATCGCCTTCACCGACCAGCCTTGCTCGATAAATGTAGCTGCCAGCCAGTCGAGCAATTCCGGGTGGGTGGGTTTCTTGCCCGTGGCCCCGAAGTTGTTCGGGTTACCGGCGATGGGCACACCGAAATGCCAGAGCCAGAGGCGATTCACCATCGTGCGCGCCGTGAGCGGATTCTGTGGGTTCGCGATCCAATCCGCCAAGGCTGTGCGGCGGCCGGATATATCGTTCGGGATGGCCGCACCTTGCGAGCCGTCATTGACCAACTGCGCATCCACCACGCTCAACGCCGCGGGCTGGACCTTGATGGTCGGCGAAAAAGGATCACCACCCGCCAGGATCGCCACTTCTTCCAGCTCACCCTTGGTCAGATGATCTTTCGGGATACGCAGCGGGGCATTCACCGATTTCATATCCGGCGTGCGGCCGTCATAGACGGAAAAAGCGATGGGCTTGTAGCGCTCCAGTTCCCAGTTGATCCGCTCCAGCCCTTTGCGGGCGATGCGCTCGAAACCATAGTCCTCCGGCGTGAACCCGTAGTTCTTGGGCGGATATTGATTTTCCGGCACCCGCTTGCGCATCATCACGCTCCGGGCGGCATTGAAGCCACGCTCCTTGCCCTCCACCGACGCCACTGCTTTGTTCCACTCGGTGGGGTCGATGCCCTTTTCTTGAAACCACTTCTCGGCAGCAGCCAGGGATTTTTCATCCAACCGCTTCAACATGGCCTGATGATCCGCCTGTCTCTGTAATAAATATTTCTTCTCTTCAAACCCGCTGATGTTCTCTTGCGGCAGGAAAGGCGCTGGCCGCTCCGCCAGCTGGGTCGTCGCAAAGACGGCTTGCATGGCGTAATAATCACGCGTGGGGATGGGATCGAACTTGTGATCGTGACAACGCGCGCATTGCAGCATGTGCGCGAGGAAGACCTGGCTGACCGCATCTGTCGTATCATCCAAGAACCGCTGCCGCGCGATCTTCGCTACTTCCATGCCGGTCAACTCCCACGGCCCCATGCGCAAGAACCCCGCCGCGATCAATAGTTCCGGGTCTTTCTTGCCCGCTGGCTGTTGCTCGTAAAGCTCATCCCCGGCGATCTGCTCGCGGATGAACTCGTCATACGGTTTGTCCGCATTAAAGCTGCGGATCACGTAGTCCCGGTAGCGCCAGGTATTACCACGCTCGTAATCATTCGCGAAACCTGAGGAATCCGCATAGCGCACCACATCCAGCCAATGCCGCCCCCAGCGCTCACCATAGTGCGGCGACGCCAACAGGCGCTCCACCACTTTCGCGAAGGCTTTGTCATCCGGCAACGGGTCACGGACAAACGCGCTCACTTCCGCTGGTGTCGGCGGCAATCCGATGACATCATACGTGACCCGCCGGATCAAAGTCTGCCGGTCCGCCATCGGCGCGGGTGACAACCCGGCTGGCATCTTCGCCGCCAGAAAGGCATCGATCGGGTTTGTGGAGTGCGCCGGCTTGACGGCGCTTTCCCTCGACGCGGCTTGACGCGTCGTCATCACCGGCACCGCCGGTTTCTGCAACAGCTGATACGCCCAAAGATTCTCCGGCTTGTAGCGGCGGTTCGTCCAATCCTCGCTCAAACCACCGCTCGTTTTTACCTGCACCCCATCGGCTGCCGCCCACTTGTCCTCCCCCTTCTTCGCCAGTTCCGGCCAGCGGGATTCTTCCGGCCAAGGTGCTCCGGCGGTGATCCATTCTTTGAGATACCCGACCTGCTCTGGAGTCAGTTTGTCATTCTCCTTCGGCGGCATGGGCGACCACGTGTCTTCATGCAAACGCGTCACCGCGAGATAGAGCGGGCTCTTGTCCGGCTGACCCGGCACGATGGAGGTCTCTTCACTGTCCCCTCCCTTGAGCAACGCGCTCAGCGAACGCATGTCCAAGCCGCCCTTGATTTTCTTGGGGTCATCACCGTGGCAGGCCAGACACTTTTCCTTGAACATCGGCTGGACCCGATAGACGAACAGCACTTCAGCCGCTTCCTTTGTGTCCGCGGCAAACACCCCTTGCGTGACGGCCATGATTGCCGTGAGCGCGAGACTTTTCCGCCATGTTTGCCAAGTCTTCATGCCAATGCTTTTAGGGACTCGAATACCATAATCCAGATACACCCCATTGTGAACCCCGTTTTTGACCTGGGACAGGCGTGACGGCTGCATCCTGACCAGACGCACCTTGAGCGCCACAAGTTACCTTGTTTCGTCCCGACCGATGCCGCCACGTTGTCGATTCGTGTCTCATCAGTCGCTACCATGGCAGGTTTTCTCGTATTACGTGAACCTTACGTTCCACTAGGTTCCACTGCGTTCACACAAAATTTCAGAGATTCACGGGCTTCGCCTGGCAGTTCCATCAAAGAAAAAAGTTGCCAATACGGAGCTTCGGGCCATGCTGTCAGAAAATAATACGTGTACGGATTATATTGTCCACCCCGAAAGCGGGCTTGAATACCCGCCCGGACCGGACAGTCCAACCTTCCGTGCAGCAAAGGATAAGTGACATGAAATTTGGCAAACTCCTCGTCCTCGCCGCCGTATGCGGGCTGGTCACCACGCAGGCTCACGCCCAGGCGGGCAAGACCCTGTATCAAAATGATTTCGAAAAAGCCGCGCTGGACAGTGTGCCCGATGATTTCCTCGTGCTCGATGGCGGCTTCGCGGTGAAAGAGGCCGAAGGCAATAAATTCATCGAACTGCCCGGCGCTCCGCTGGAGACCTACGGCTTTCTCTTCGGTCCCTCCGAAAAAGAAAATCTCGCCGTCACTGCCCGTATCCAGAGCACCGGTAAGGGCCGTCGTTTTCCTTTCTTCGGTGTGGGCTTGAGCGGTGTGGGCGGTTACCGCCTGATGGTCGCCCCGGCCAAACAGATGATCGAACTCTACAAGGGCGAAGAAGTGGTCGCCTCCATCCCGGACAAGTGGGCCTCGGGCACCTGGACGCAGTTTCACTTGCAAGTGCGCAAGACCGGCAGCACCTGGAAGGTGGAAGGCAAGGTCTGGAAACAGGGCGATGCCGAACCGAAAGCACCCGTCATCTCTTTCGAAGAAAAGGAAGAGCCCATCAACGGCCGCCCCACCGTCTGGGCCAGTCCCTATGCGGGCACGCCCATAAAATTTGACGATTTGAAGGTTGTAAGCGTTAGTGGATCGTGAAGCCGTTCCTCACCTCATTGCTTTTGCTGGGCGGACTGATCTTTCAGTCCGCCTTTTCCACCTCTGTACTGGCCGCCGATAACGAAGTCGGCGCGGAACTCGTCGTTCCGCCGGCCGAGACATATGTCATCGGCGATCGCATCCCGCTCTACTGGCGCTTCACGAACCGCTCATCCGATGCGCTCGGTTTCATGTGGGAAGGCTGCTGCCGTGTGAATGGCCGGTTGACCATCGCACGTGACGGGAAAGAGGTGCCGCCGATTCCTGCGGTACAGGCACAGGCACACATGTTTGCGAAAGCCGAGGTGCTCGCACCGAATAAATCCAAGGACTACGAGACGTTTGTCAGCGACTGGGCCGTGCTGCCAGAAAGCGGCACTTACGATCTGTCCGGGCGGTATATCGGCGTGCTGGATTTTCAAAAGCCCCAAGTCCCCCGTGGCGTGGAACTCTGGCGGGCAGCGGCAGTAACAGCGACCAACCGCCTGAGCGTCATCAGCGTGGCCGACTACCTGAAAGAGCGCGAGGAGCGTATCCGGAAACGCGGACTCACCCTGGCCCTGTCCGGCCCCTTGAAGTTCCCCCTGCTCGGCTCTGCCGACTGGTCACTCAATGTCATCAATAGCAGCACGGCCCCTCGCACGTTCCACTGGCCGGATGATTTCAGTATGTGGGTGGTCAATGCTCAGGGCTTTCGCGAGACCGCCGTCCCCAGCGATCTGGAAGGCGAGTATGCCGAAGTGACCTTGCAGCCCGGGCAACACCTCAACAAGCACTTCAAGCTGGATTACAGCCGCATGGAAGGTGAACCGCTGGGCCGCTACCAACTCTTCATCGATCTTAAAACGGCCGCCGATGGATCACCCCGTGTGCCTTCCAATCCCCTGCCCCTGCTCTGGGAATTCTCCGCCGCTGACGTCACTCAACTGGTGACCAAGGCCGCTTCTGGCAGCAAAGCCGGACTCCGAAATCCAGCGCTTAAATTTTTACGGGTTTACCTGGCGGAATTGAAACCGCTGCTCAAGACCGCCCAGCTCCCGGCCACTGAGACCAAGGCCGTGGAATTGCTGGATGAACTGAAACTTGCCGCCGCTCTGAAAGCTTCCGCCCCGCAACCCGGCCGGAAAGATTGGGACATCCAACTGGCCGCCTCCGGAGTCTGGCAACTGGCCGACCCACAAGTGCGCGCCGCATTCCCGGAAGGAACTGCACCCGCCACCCAAGCACAACAACTGGTCAACGTGCGCCGGCACTTGGGCTTGGAGATGAGCTTCACTCTGCAACCGGATGCTCAGGCCACAGCAGCCACTTGGTTCACTGCGGCCGCGTCATTCACTCCCATGCTGAGCGAACTGACGGCACCAGTGCATCTGCGGGCCTTGCCTCAAAGCACCAATAATACCGGCATCGTGAACGTCCGGCTGGAAGCCACGCCGGCCAATGTCGTCATCCTCTTGCAACGTTCTCCCGAGGGATTGCAGAAACGGGTCGCCTTGAAGCTGCCTACCGCGCAATCGACAGCGACTACCCTGTTCGCTGCGGGCGATCTGAAATCCATGATCACGGTCACCTCCAGTGAACAGTTGCTGGAATTGATCAGTAACCCGGCCTTGCGCGCTCCGCAGATACAGGTCTTCTGTCCGGTCGATACGACCCTCGCGGAATTGCAGCAAGCCCTCGCACCGCTCTGGGCCAAGGTCAATCAAGTGAACCTGGCCCTCGCACCGTAGCGCAGGCTTCCAGCCTGCGGGTTCCGCGGCATCCCTGCCGCGGGTCTCAACTCCCGGTCATCTCCTTCAACAACTTGAAGAACCCGCGCTTGCGCTCACTGCTCAAGCCCCAATTCACCGGCACACTCTGATAACCCTCGTCAAAGCCTTCACCCTTCATTCGATAGTCAAAGAACCCCCAGGAGGCATACGCTTCGGTAGCAGCCACAAAATTGTTCATCGGCTTGTCGAAATCGAAATGGTCGTCTTCGTTGAACACGATGGGCATGGGCCGATAACCCTTCACCTTGCGCGTTTGCGCGACCATCTCGGTGATGCGTTTCGGGTCCTTCACTCCATTCCCATGCACCAGCAAGAAATCCGAGGTCCGCACGACATTCTCACGCGGAACCGCTCCACCACCGTAGGAAGTGCTGACCAGTAGTCGCCGCCCATTCAGCGACTTGCTTTTCACGCGCTCGATCAATTCATGCACGCGGTCCGGTTTCAGGATGGCGTGATCGTACTTCGCCACATTGCACTCGTTGTTCACCTCGATCAGCACATTGCGCCAGCCTTTCGCCAGCACCCAATCCGTCGCGTTATCTACTGCACGCAGGATGGCTGCTTCATCTTTCAAACGTTCATCCTGTCCAAAATAGAAATAACCGAGAATGACCACCATCCCGAGCTCATCCGCTCGGTTGATGATCCGCTCCATGCGCTCCATGAATGGCGCACGAAGAGAACCGTCTGGCGCAAACGCAGAGTTCTCCCACGGCTGGGCTTTCGAATAGCCGTAGGGCGAGCCGCCTTGCAGATTCACAGTGATGGCCAGCAACCCATGCGCCCGCCATTCCGGCATCGCGGCGAGAAACTCGCGCACATTCCGTTCTGCATCCCATTTCTTCGTATCGGGATAAGCCCATTGCGCGACCGTTTCCGGGTTCAGATCATCGAACGTGCCCTGCACCATCCGCGAATTCGGCAGCAACCCTTGGATCTTGTGCCCCTTCCAGGTGCGCCCTTTGAAGGTGGGCTGCCCATTCAAGTAAAACTCCTCCCCCACAATAGAGACCTCGGTCTTGAAACGCGCGGTTTTGCCTGGGGACGAACTTTTGCATCCGGCAAAAAGGAGCGCAGCACCGGCGGAAAGACCGCCGAGAAAATGGCGACGGGACCAAAGTGGATTCATAGGTGATTTCCGCGTATCTAAATAGGCTGCTCAATCGGTGTCATCTGAAATCTTTCGGACCGGTTGCAACACTCCACTTTACAGCTAGACTATCCCCGTGCCCGTGACGGATCACATACGCAACAAGGTCAGTCAGGTGCCCCACAAGCCCGGGGTCTACCTGATGAAGGACCGTTTCGGCACGGTGATCTATGTGGGCAAGGCGCGCGATTTGCGCCGGCGGGTGAGCCAGTATTTCCATCCCTCGCGCCGCATGGGTTGGGATCTGAAATTCAATGCCCTCGTTGATGCCATCCATGATTTCGACACGCATACGGTGAAGAGCGAGCCGGAGGCGCTGCTGCTGGAGAGCAAGCTCATCAAGGAGTTCAAGCCGCGCTACAACATCAGTTTCCGCGATGACAAACGGTTCATCATGCTCAAGGTGAACCTGAACGATCCCATCCCGCGCTTCACCCTCACCCGCCAGAAACACGATGATGGCGCGCGTTATTTCGGTCCCTTCCCGGATTCCGGGGCCTTGCGGCGCACGCTGCATCTCGTACGGCAGAAGTTCAACCTGCGAGGATGCCGTCCGCTCACGCCGAATGAATCGGACTACAAACACTGCCTCTACGGTCACCTGAAAGTTTGCACCGCCCCCTGCATCGGCAACGTGACTCACGACCAGTATCTGCTGCAGGTGAATGCCGGGTGCGATTTTCTTGACGGCCAGTGCAGCGAGATGGTCGGCCAGCTCGAGACGGAGATGAAGGCAGCGGCGGCCAAGCTGGATTTCGAGAAGGCGGCCCAATTGCGCGACCTGCTCGCCGACCTGAAGCGCACCACACAGAAGACCGAGAAGTTCGAGCGCATCCCTTACAAGCTCCCCGTGTCCATCAATCCAGAGGCGGACATGCGCGAGCTCGGTCGCATTCTAGGATTGGCCAAACCACCGGAACGCATTGAGGGCTACGACATCTCGAACATCAGCGGCACCTTCATGGTGTCCTCCATGGTGAGCTTCTGGCATGGCCGGCCTGATCGCTCGAACTACCGTCGCTTCAAGATGAAGACGGTGACGGAGCAGAACGACTTCGCCTGCATGGCGGAGACCATCCACCGCCGCTACGCCCGTCTCATCAAAGAGATCAAAGGCGAAGCCCTCCCCGCCGAAGAGAAGACCGCCGACACCGGCGGCGAAGCAAGCAAAGACGAACTCCAACGCGCCGTAGATGATGTGAGCGCGGCGTGGCAAGGACGCAAACCCAAGAAGAACCAGGACGCCGCCGCCGTGATGGGTAAAGCGGGTAACCCCCCTGCTCCCACGAAAGCATCAGAAAGTAATGATGATGACGCAGCCCCACCCGAAGGCTTGGAACCTTCGGAAGAGATGAATGCCCCATGGGTCCCCAAGCCACCGCCCAAAGCCAAACTGCCCGACCTGATTCTCATCGACGGTGGCAAAG
>CAZRGY010000173.1:0-8131 GCA_964599715.1 uncultured Verrucomicrobiota bacterium
AAGCTGCCCAGAGTGCACTCTTGCGAGTCCAAATGAAGGCGCCCAATCAATATCACTACGCAACTTTCTTTTTGATAGCAGCTCTTAACCAAAGGTCTTCCTAGGTGTAGAACCTCATGCCAATTCAGAAAAGTAATAGGCGACCGGAAGATACCGCACCAGCTTAGAACTCTGTCCACGAAGCGATCTTCCACTCGGTCATTCCGCCGTTATCGCCCAGCTTCTCGTCGTAGTGAAAGTTGAAATGGCCGACGTAGCTCACGCTGCCCACGATGGCTGCTCCTTGGAAATCGTCCACATCACTACCGCCGCCTTTGCCTTGTAGCTGCGCGCTGGGGGCGTAAACCGTCCCCACAAACGCACCGTTACCGGCCATTTTGACTACAGTGGTATCGCTTAATCCGAAGATGCTCATTTTCTCCGAATCTCCAGACTGGTTGAACACGCCATTACCTCCGATCTTCAATTCCGCATCTGATCCTACACCGTCACCGATATAGAGCTTCAGGCTGGCACCGGGCAGGATGGTGATGCGAGCATTGCCGGTCATGCTCAAGCTTTCTTTGACCCAGAGCACGGCATCGCCCGTAACCAGCATCTCTTTGCCGCCGCTCATGCTGATGGAATCCGTGACGTAGTTCTCACTTTCCAAGACGTATTCATACGTGGCAGTCGTGGTGCTTACTGCATTCGTGGTCGAGGTAGAATAGGTGTAAGTCGTCGTGGAATACACATACTTCGTGATGTTGTAGGTGTAGTCGTCGATCCGGAGATAATTGTAACGTTTCGGCGAAGATGTCTGGACGACCGAGCCCAGGAAAGTTCCCGCTGCCGGATAGTCTTTAGCTTCGATGATAGAAGTCGTATTCGTGACAACTGATCCAACCGTGGCCCCGGGCCAAGAGGTAGTGGTAACTGAAGTGGTTTGAGTCGTGTATGCACCAGAAGCCGGTGGGCTGGTATTCGTGAAGCTCCCCGTGTTCGTGATAACGCCGCTGGCGGGGAAGGGGCTGGGCAGCAAGTTTGTCGTGTATGTAGTGCTTCCGACGCTGAAATTTGTCACGGTGACGCTGCCTCCAGAGGGAGCAAAGCCGCCCGAGAATGGCGCACTAACCGGCGGGAAGGACATGCTCAGATCATTCGCCGAACTGCCTGTGTGGGGCGAAGTGATGGTGAAGCCGGGCCCAGTGGCCACATCCCCCTTGATGATACTGCCTCCCGAGATGTTGCCGCCAACGGCACCCACAAAGGCGTTGGAATTTGCAGTTGCAGGATTGTAAACCAAACTTACGCGCGAATCATAGCTGTCCACCACACTGCCAGGTCCCAAACTGATGTTGCCCTTGGCGACCAAGCCTTTCATGCCACTGGTCTCTCGAGTGGTGGTCACTCGTACGGCCCGGGAAACTTCACCTTTTCCCAATGGGGCGGCGACATACCCCCGGCTGGTGACCACAGGCGGATTGGCCGAGCTGATGGATACTTCGTAACGCGTATCGCCAACAGTGTTGGTTTTATTGTAGGTGGCGTTGGAAAGGGTCCAGCCATTGGTCGCACGGTTCGCGTCCCCGATGCTGTTTAGGTGCGCCAAAGCCTCTTCGATGCCGGATTCGCACGCCGGGATGGCGGTGTTCCAGATTTGTGAGCGCACCACATTCAGATGGTTTGCCTGTACCATGGAAAGATAGCTGGCGAGGGTCAGGCCTATGATGCCGGAGATCACCACGGTGATGATGAGCATGCTGCCTGTCTCACGGGAGGAACGTTTGATAATCATAACACCTCAAGGATTATTGCGGATCACGATGCGGGCGGATTGCACGCTTTCCGAGTTGATCAAGTTGCCGAGCAAAGAACGGGAGCAATTCCAGGTTACAATCAGGGACTTCGCGTCATTGGTGCTGGAGGTGGTGACCTGGCTGAAGGAGTTGCTGATCACGTTGCGCTGAAAGACGCTGAACTGAAGCTGATTGCAATCTTCCAGCAGGACTTTGGGGTACCCGCCGTAGGTCTCGGTAAGCGTTTTGGTGACGGGATTGAAATTGTAGTTCAAATTTTGACCATTGTAGATGAAGGTCACGTTCGTGGAGTTGAACGCGATCATACGGTCGGCCGAACGGATCTTCAGCGTCATCTGGTCCAACGCGTTGCGACTTTGCCGATCCAGGTCTGCATAGTTGGACATCGCGGCCATGCTGCGGGCGGTGTAGAAGGACAGGGAAGCCACTGCTGCCAGCACCACACCTCCAACTCCCACGGAGATCATCATCTCCACGAGAGTCATTCCCAGGACACGACGGCTTTTGGGTTTAATATACATAGTCGTGGATTCCTTTTTCAGCGACGAGGGTTTGCATGCTGCGGGATCGGCGCACATTGCCATTGGTCCAGACCACGGTAAGGGTGGCGAGACGCATAGCGTTGGTGTAATTCTGATTCACAGGTGCCGCTCCCAGTTGGATGGTGCCGACGAAAATAGTGCCCACACCTGAAGGGGTGGCGAGTCCGGCGACCGAGCTGGCGGAGGTGGATGAGTTGGTCGTGTTGCTCGGCATCAACCGTTCGGCAAAGGCGTTCGGAATGTAGCCGGGAGTCTTTACCTGATCCCAAGAGTACAGCCGCAGAAGTTCAATCTTCTCAATCATGATTTGAGTAGCGCGCATGTTCTCGCGAGCGGTGGCGATAACGGCCAGTCCTTGAGTAATGCCAGCATACAGAGAGACGAACATCAGGGCTACTACCGCCATTGAGATCATCACCTCGATTAGCGTAAAGCCCTGCTTGATATGCCGTTTGGTCCTGAATTGATGTGCAGATAGCTTCATATTTTATGAATGCTTGGATTGGCCTTATTATTCAGTCGCATTGTTGCACGACTGTTTTCAAAGCAGCAGTAATGCCACCTTGATTTATATAATAAGATGCATGGCACCTCCTTTACAGTGCCGTAAGACCTATTAATATGGCCCTATTTATATAGTGCCATTAAGTCTTATTTCAGGGTATTTTGGACGTAGAATGCAGCCGCTTGTGAGCGGCGGGAGAGATTTAGCTTATCCAGCAAATTGCTCAGATAATTTTTAACAGTCTTGTCGCTAAGACCCATCGCCAAGCCAATTTCTTTGTTGGTCATACCTTGGGCGACGAGCGCCAAGACGCGAAGCTCTTGCGCCGAGAGAATCTCAAGTCCTGCTGGGGTCGCGGGAGCTTCAGCTCCGGATTTGACCCTGCCCAATACCCGTCGAGTCACGGATGGGTCCAAGATGGAGCGGCCTTCAGCCACTTGGGTGATGGCATTGATCAACTCTTCCGGGGCGATATCCTTGAGCAGATAACCATCGGCACCGGCGGAAATGGCTTCGAAAATAGTATGATCGTCAGCGAATGATGTGAGGAAAATCACATGCACATTCTCGCCCATGGCCAGAATCTTCCGGCAGGTGTCAAAAGCGGCACCATCGGTCATCCGCACATCCAGTAATACGACATCGGGCTTGAGGCGTTGGGCTACGAGAACTGCTTCGGCGCCGTTTGATGCTTCACCCACCACTTCGATTTGGGGGAAACGAGAGAACATAGCACGCAATCCCACGCGCACCACGTGATGGTCGTCAGCCAGCATTACTCGGGTCGTCATCTTTTCGTTGTGCATTCTTTTTAGTCAAAGAGCAAGCGCGAGAAGACCTCATTTGTTATAAAAAATGGGACCACCTTGGTTATAAGAAGCAGCCGGAGATATAAGTTCGTGCCGAGGGAGGCTTGGTCACGGCGCCATTCTGGCCCGGTAGAATTCGCGATTGGTGGAATTTGTGTCAGTGACTTGCTTGATGAGCAACGTTCCTGAGCGGTCAACGATCTCGAAGGCCACGCCCTCGACCCAATCCACCAGGTTGGTGCTAGAGTCCAAGCTGAATTTTTGATCTGTCATTCCGGAGAAGAGAAACAGACTCTGATCGAGCACTTTCCCATACTCTGCAAATCTTACCGGGGTCAGGTCGGGCAAAAGTTGCATGCGCAGGATCACTCCTTCCACACCGGCAGCGAGCAACTGGTTTTCCGTGCAGGCCAGGCTGAAAAGTGATTTTCGGGTCGGCGTCTGCGCCACGGTCCAGGTGAGCATATCGCTGCTCCGTAAGAATGTGCCCTGGTTGCCCACCACAAAATACTCGCCGTTCACTTTCTCCACATCGTTCAGCCAGTTCGTCACTCCGCTGGTTCGCGGTGTCCAAGTCGTGCCGTCTGGACTCGTCAAAATCTTGCCGTTCTCGCCGACCGCGATAAAGGTTCCATCGAGATTCTTCACCCGAAACAACCAGCTTGTTGTGCCGGAGGAGCGAGGTGTCCAGATGATGCCGTCGGTGCTGGTCAGAATGGTGCCTTGGTCGCCAGTTACCACAAAGGTATCGGCATTGGTGGCCACACTGGAAAGAAAGGCCAAGGTACCGCTCACGCTTGGGAACCAGTTTGTCCCGTTCTGACTGGTGAGGATAGTGCCGGTGCCGCCACAGACCACATACGTGCCGTTCTTCACTCCCACTCCTTGCAAATCCACTAGCACCGGGGCAGGGATGACGGGTTGCCAGAATGTTCCTACGGTAGACAGGAAATTGCTGGTCACCGACAAGTCCTTGTTCGTGTAGAGGATCGAAACAAAGTTTGTGGGGCTGAAAAGAATCGTCCCTTTATTGCCTACTACTACGGCTCCATTAGTCGTGCCCCCGACGCCGAGCAGGATGGAATTGGTAGCCGCGTCAGGTGTCAGCTCCAGATCCCAATTCACGCCGCGAGAGCTGGAGAGGATGGTCCCGCGGTCCCCGACGGCGAGATAAAACCCGGGCATGCGATGGACTGACCACAACCATTGCCGTGGCGGATCGTCCCGCTCCACCCAGACCTGAGCCGTGCTGTTGGTCTTGAAACCTTCCAAAGTCATGCCGCTGCGGCCAGAAAGCAGGTAGATGCCCTCTGTCTGAATGGCTGAATAGTAAGTCCACTTCGGAGCTGGTTGAGCCACATCAGTCGCCGAGGTCTGGTTCTTCCAAGTCGCGCCACCATCTTCGCTCAGCAAAGCGATCTGGTCACCCGCCACCAGAATCGAGGAGTTGGTGCCGGTCACGGCGAACAGATTGTTCGTGATGCTGATGCTGGTGACCTTGGTCCAGGTGGTGCCAGCGGGGCTGGAGAGGATGGTTCCGTTGTTTCCCACCGCCCAGAACTTATTGTTGATGTAGGCGATGCGGTTCAGGTGTGTACTTACCGTGCTGGTTTTCTGCGCCCAAGATTTCGCTGCATTGTTGCCTGCGGCGATGTAGCCGTTCTCGCCTACTGCCACAAAAGAACTGCCGCCATAAGCCACTCCACGCAGCCAGGTGGAGCTGTTGGCGCCCGTCAAACTTTCCGGTGACCAGGTTGCTCCGTCCGTACTGGTGTAGATCGCGCCATTATCGCCCACGGTTACGATCCTTTGGTCGGAGGCCGTCACTGCTTCCAGCCAGTTGGTGGTGCCCAGACTGACAGGAAAGAATTCCTCCAGGGAGTCAGCGTAAAGGATCAGACCACGCTCTGCGGTGACGATGAGTCGCTCGCCAAAGAAAGTCACTGCACGTAGAGAATTGGTGACGCCTGTCGGCTTGGCTTGCCAGAGCAGGAAATCATCTGAGGCGAATAACTGGCCGTTTTCGCCAACTTGAATCTTAACGCCGAGCTTTTCGGTCATGTCCACCACGTTGGCGCCGTGGGGCAGGGGATTGCTCCAGCGCCAAGTCTGGGCTGAGGCGGAAAACGCGAGCCAGATAGACAGGCAAATTCCCAAATAACGCCACGAAATGAGGGCACATACAGCTGTGCTTCCCACATGCATACGGCCATTGGGCATTCTTCTTGTCACGATGCTTCCTGCTAAGTCACGGGATCGTGTTGCGGCAGCAATTCTGGTGGCAAGGTAAGGCCGAACACGCATCCGTCTTTCGTGTTCCTGCGCAGATCCAATTCAGCCCCGATGTGGCGGGCGAGTTGCTTGCAGATGGCCAGCCCTAACCCGCTGCCACCATCCTTGGTGGATTCACAAGGGCTAAACAGTTGTCCCACAAGTTCCGGGCGAAGGCCGCCGCCTTCATCGATCACCTCGAACTGAATTTCTTTGGCTTGCTGCCGGACAGCCAGTTTGACCTGCTTCCCGTTGGGCGTGGCTTCGATCGCATTTTGGATCAGGTTCACCAAGATCAAAGTCAACAGATTGGCCACACGGGCAGTAAGTACAGCGTCAGCCTCTCCCTGTCTTAGGAATTTCACCTGGCTTTGCTCGGCCAACGGTTGGACCTTGTCCCCGATGCTGTCGAGCAATTCATCCATGGAGACTTCATGGTTGCTCAAGCCCTCTTGGTCACGGACGAAATCCATCACCCCGTTGACCATGCTCTGCATGCGGCGGGCCGTTTCCACCGCTGTGCTCCATTCCACTTTTTCGCCCACATTCTCCGCCGCGCGCCAGGCACCAAAAAGATTGATGAGGCCGAAGAGGGGGCTTTTCAAACCATGCATCAGATTGGCCGCGACCGCACCCACGGCTGAAGTCCGGGCCATCATGGCCAGTTCCTGGTTGGCCTTGAGCAAGCTTTCCGAGCGTTGTGCCAGATCGGCATTGGCCCGCGCCAGTTGAGCGAACGCCCATGATAGAGCGCCGGTCATCAAACCGCCGCAGACCAGAAAGAGCAGCCCAGCCTGCATGCCGAGGGTTCGGTCCAAGGTCGCGAATTCCTTGGCGATGGGCTGACCGTCGATGATGATTTGGGCGATGCCTAATATTGGTTCATCGTCATTCAGTCTCAGCGGGATACTCACTTCCATGATGGGCACAGGTATTTGCTTCTGCCGTGGGTCAGAGAGAAATTCATCCTTCAGGTCCATGGACTCGTTGTAACGGGAAACCGCATCGGTATTGCGCAATAGCCGCAACTCGGCTTCGCTCACTTTTCGCTCTTTGACGTATTCCGGGAAGGAAGTGACAAAATTACCTTTGGCATCAAACAATCGCGTGCCCATCACCCCGTCCAAGATGGCAGCCTTTACCAAAATCTGGAATTGGGAGCTGGGTTCTGCGAGCGAGAAGTCAGGGTCTACTTCTTTCTCGGCCAAGTATTGCGTCACAGTGATGGCCTTGAGCACTTCGCCATTGCGATCAACCGCTTGGGCGCGCAGACGACCACGCAGATACCATGTGCCTGCGGCGATGGCGCCCGCGAGAAGGACCAGAGCAAGCAATACCGCTGTCACCGGCAACCAGTTCAGTGGCCGATGACCTGTCTTTTGCTTATTGATATTTTCTGGCGACACAGAAGGCATACCGTGCCGAATTATTAGACTTTAACTGTTTGCGTCTTGCTCAAATCAATTTCCCCATCCGAGCCCTAGGCTGACCAAGCTGGCCGAGTAGCGATCCGCCGCTTGATTCGATAGCGAGTGCTCGATTTCACCACGGCCTATGACATACCAGCCATTTTTAAATTCATGCCGCACTTGCAGACCGGTAGAGGCCAGTATTTTTTCTCGCAGCGCACTGCCTGCGCCGGCGATGCGTTGAATTGAATAATCGTAATATGAGGCCCTGCTAGAAAGCTTTATTTCCAAAGGCTTTTGGCGCCATCGCAGTTCTAGGGCCATTCGGCCCCTGTTGTAATCGAAGAAGCCCCCGCCATTGTCCAAATTCCGGAGCCAGCCGCCTCTGGCGGTTGCCCGCCAATGCCCTTCTTGATCCAAATCTCGCCGATAAACGAGCTCTACTTGATGCTGGCGGAAATGTAGACTGCCTTCGCCTCGACCCACTCCAAATGCATCTGTCGGAGTCAGGCGATCAAAGACACGCTCGTGAAATTCGTAGCTCAGGGTGATGGAGCTGCGTCGCTGCCATTCCCGCCCCAAAGAGAACTCCAGACTCGGCTCATAAGAGTCATCCAAAGGCATCTCCACGGTCTGCCATTCCAGCATCGGTTTGGCGGCCAGCCACCAGCCGGTTGTCCACTGTTGTTTCCAGCGAGCGTAACCTTGCAAGGTGTGGCCATGGATGGCTACTGAACCTTGGTTGGCTACCGTCGTTGAAGCATCTACCTGTTGATCCTGATAAACATGTTGGAAG
>CAZRGY010000174.1:0-7352 GCA_964599715.1 uncultured Verrucomicrobiota bacterium
ACATATAGGAAGAAAGGATGTGGTGGAAGGTGGGCGACGGCAAGATGGGAAGAGAACTTATGCATCAGAAGAGTCATAAAGCTACGGCGAACGCCAGGGACTACCGGCCCCGATACGGATGTCGGGACACATGCTGCGTGGATCATAGCGGCTCACTCAAGCTCACCTGATACCAATCACACCGATGAAGAGGAAACGCAGCAGGGATGCAGCGTAACCCGCACGCTGGCCCCGACCAAAACGTCGGGGTGAAATGCGTGCGCTACAGGCGGCAGTGGAAATGCCTAGAACACGGTTTTTATATACGATTTTTTCCGAGCGAACATTCGCTTTCTCAGTGCAACCTTCTGGAAACCAGCGAGTTCAAGGCTGAAAATAAAAGTTATTCACAGTATTCACATGGACAGCGGATGTCCTAGGTCCCCCAGTAAGCTCGTAGGCATGATAGTTGAAAAAGGAGTGAGAAATGACGCAGCGGAGACCGAAGACGGAGTGATTTACCATGATTGCACCGGGGGGATAGCCTGTATTACGCTGCAGGGGCCATCAGCCATGAAGTATCTCATTCACAATCTCACGTTCGGCACGCTGCGGCGGCTGTTGCTCACACTCGGATTCGCAGTGGTGACGGCAACGGTCACGGCGCAAACGGCCAGCGTTGAAGGCACAGTGGTTTTGCCCAAAGCGAAGACCACCGCTCCATCTGGTGACCGTTATGGACTGAAGGCCGGGCAGATCGCGCCGCCCCCTGCCCCGGTGGCCGTGGTGTATCTGGAAGGCCAGTTCAACAATGCGACGAACGCGGCGACGACCAACCGGTGGCAGATGCCGCAACAAGGTTTTCAATTCGCGCAGTCCGTGTTACCCGTGCAAAAGGGCAGTTACGTGGAGTTCCCGAACATGGACGTGGATTATCACAACGTCTTTTCGTACTCGAAGACCAAGCGGTTCGATCTGGGGCGTTACCGGAAGGATGAGAAACCGGCGGCAGTGCAGTTCGACACGCCGGGTTTGGTGAAACTGTATTGCGAGATCCATGAACACATGCGGGCAAACATTCTGGTGCTGGACACGCCGTATTTCGTGACGACGACACCAGAAGGAACCTTCAAGCTGGAGAACCTGCCGACAGGCTCCTACGTATTGAAGGCGTGGGTGGATGATAAGGATATCCGCTCCCAGACAGTGGAGTTAAAGGCGGGAGAGACACTGAAGGTGGAATTCAAAGGGAAATGAAGGGCTTGCTCCGGAGAATGAGTTTTCGCTTCAAGCTGCTGCTGGCCATGATGGTGGTGGTGGCGGGAGTGACGGGCACGACGCTGTATGTGACGCAGACGCGCATGCAGGCGGCGTATCAAAAACTTTTTGCAGAACGGTTCACGGGGCAGATCGCGGTGTTCAACAGCATGCAGGAGGCGCGATTGGCATCAGTGAAGGCGAAGTGCCTGGAGATGTGCCAATCCGTGCGCTTGCGGGCGGCCTTGGAAGAAGGCGACATGCGGGTGATCTACGGTAACGCCCAAGATGAATTACGAGACGTACTGGGGGATAACGTGCGCCAGCGCCGGCAACTGCCAAGAGCGATCTTGGTGCGTTTCATTGATGCGCAAGGCAAAGAGCTGGTGCCACCGGCGATCGCTGCTACCGGACTGGGAGCACTGGCCGACCGGGAAAAGTTGAAGCACCAGTTCGAACTGGCAGGCAAATCATTGGCCACCGGACCGGTCCAACAGGTTGGTTATCTTTCTCTGGAAGAGAGCATACCTCTAAAGGGGAAAATGGCGGAACGGTTGAAGAAAGTCGCGGCGGATCAGAAACGGCCAGAAGTAATGGAAGTCATCGTGACCCGTATCGAGGATTTCGATGGGGAGATGCTGGGGGCATTGATATTGGGATTTCCGTTTGTGAACAACACGGAGCGCAGCTTGACAGATTACAGCCACATCAAGAGCGGCATGTGGCTGGATGGCCGGATGTTTTCCACAAGCCTGGCGCCAGCGGATGAGGTGGAGATCAATACGAACATGCGGGCGATGGTGGAGCAAAAGTCCCGGGAAACAGAAGGGACTTTCAATGTGGAGATCGCGGGAGAACCGCATCAGGTTTTCTTTCAGTTGATGAACAAGGATTCGAAGTTTCCGCCGACGTATCAGGTGAGCATCTACTCGATGGCCGAGATCATCAGTGCCCAACAGGATTTGCGCTGGCGGGTGGTCGCCTTTGGGACATTGGTACTCTTGGGCGGATTGTTGATCAGCCTCTTCTTGAGCCACGGCTTCTCTGTCCCCATCCGGGACTTGGTAAAAGCCACGGGCGAGATCCAGACCGGCAACTTCGAGGTGCGTGTGCCGGTCCGGAGCGAGGACGAGGTAGGCAAGCTGGCAAAATCATTCAATGAGATGACCGCCGAACTGGCGCTCAAGGAGAAGTATCGCGCCGTGTTGGACATGGTGGCGGACAAGGATGTGGCGCACCAGATGGTGCACGGGCAGATGACGCTGGGTGGTGAGAAACGCGAAATCAGCGTGATCTTCTGCGACATCCGCGGCTACACCGCGCACACGCAGGGCATGGATCCGGCGGAGGTCATCAAGATGCTGAACGAGCATATGACCGCACTGACGAAGGTGGTGTATGAGCACAACGGCGTGGTGGATAAATTCGTGGGCGATCTGATCATGGCGGTGTTCGGCGCGCCCAAAAGCTATGGCGACGATGCGTATAACGCCACGCGTTGTGCGGTGCGGATGATTGAGGAGCGCAACAAACTGAACGAGACCTCGGAGCACAAGATATTGGTGGGCATCGGCATCGCGACGGGCGAAGCGGTGGCAGGCTGCATGGGCTCAGCGGATCGCTTGAACTACACGGTGCTGGGCGAACGCGTGAACCTCGCTTCACGCTTGTGCAGCACGGCGGGAAAAATGGAAGTGGTGATCGATGAAGCCACTCAAATAAAACTGGGCGCCTTACTCGAAGTGGAGGAACTGGCTCCGCTCAAACTGAAGGGCTTCAGCGACACGATAAAAGCGTTCAAAGTGACAACCGTCCACTCGAACAAAACGAATTCATGAAGGTGTGGCAGACAATCATTATCGCTGCGTGTGCGACCCTGCTGGGAACAGCCGCGCACGGACAGGCGTTTCTCGATCAAGTGGATGAGGCATTGCACTTGGAGGCGAAGGACGGGTGGTTCCGTACGGACCTCAGCGGAACGATTGATCTGGAGGGTTACTATATCGACCAGAATCCGCCGGGGCTGATTTTCCCGGACGATGATTTTTATTTCAATCCACGGCTCTCGCTTTTTCTGGATGCGCACTTCGGTGAGCACTTCTACAGCTTCGTACAGTTCCGCGCGGACCGGGGATTTGATCCCGGAGCAAAAGATCGTGATGCGCGATTCGATGAGTATGTGCTGCGCTACAAGCCGTTCGACGAGGCCTGGGTGAATGTGCAGGTGGGTAAATTCGCGACGGTCTTCGGTGAATGGGTGAACCGGCATGATTCGTGGAGCAACCCCTTCATCACCGCTCCCCTCGCCTATGAGAACGTGACCACCATCACGGACCAAGTGGCCCCCGGCGCACCCGGCGGTTTTCTGGGGCGCAAGAATCGGACGGACCAGAAAGCCACTTGGCTACCGGTATTGTGGGGACCAGCATATACGAGTGGCGCGGCGATCTTTGGACGGATCGGTCAATTAGACTACGCGATGGATTTCAAGAATGCTTCCATCTCGTCGCGACCGTACGTCTGGGACGCACGGCAATTGAGCTGGGAGCACCCAACGTGGAGCGGACGTTTGGGCTGGCGACCGAACGCTTCGTGGAAAGTGGGCGTCTCGGCGAGTTACGGACCGTATCTGTTGCCAGTGGCGGAGACGACCCTGCCCGCGGGCAAGACGCTGGATGATTTCGCACAAACGACCGTGGGCTACGATGTGTCCTATGCGTGGCGGAACTGGCAGCTCTGGGGCGAGTTCATCTTCTCGCGGTTCGAGGTGCCGAATGTCGGCAACGCGGATACGGCGGTGTATTTCATCGAAGGTAAATACAAGCTCAGTACGCGCACGTTTGCAGCGTTGCGCTGGAACCAGCAATTTTTTGATCCGGTGCGGAACGGTGCCGGCGGTGAAGCAGATTGGGATAACGATGCGTGGCGGCTGGATGCGGCCCTGGGGTGCCGGTTGACGCGTCATCTCCAAGGCAAACTACAATACAGCTATAGTCATCAGAAAGGTGGGCAACAACAAGGTGAGCAACTGGTGGCAGTGCAAGCGACAGTGAAGTTTTAGGCAAATGGTTCGGGAAAGATGTAACAATCAAAAGCTTGACCACGATAGCGGCAGATTTAAAGCTGGAACCAAGGTGTCATGGCATCCGTAGTCATAGCCAAGTTCAGATGAACAAGCGGAAACAATTCCAGAAGATTTCAGCATTCACGGCGATACTCGTCGTGGGTGGTGGACTTTATTCCGCGAAGGCAGAAGAAGTTTCCGAGCATCTGATGGATCCCAGCACGCAGATCAGCGGGTATGTGATCACTTCTATGAGCTGGAAGCCGGGGCAGACATTTGAGAGTTATCGACCAACTCACCTGTCGGTCTACGAAGCGTTGAGCCAGCCGGTGCGGGAGCCGCAATTGGCATTTGATCCACTGGAGTCAGCGCCGTTTGAAAAAATGGTGGTGCCGGAGAACTTGCCGCATGCTTCAGGCAGAAATGTCTCAATAATTGTCTATCCCTTCGTGGGCAGCAACAGAGAAGATCTAGAGCCCGGGCATGAAGAACCGAGTTCGATTTCAATCGGACTATCAGCGGTACCTGAGCCGGGGACTTTGACGCTCTTGGGATTAGGCGCCTTGGGAGCTTATTGGCGATCCAAGCGCACCAAGCGGGCAATCTAAGCCGCCAAGAGGTGGAAGATGCAGCAGTTCCTGCCGCAGGGACTTAGGCCACTCAGAAGAAGAACCGCCGCACACCCACCGTCATCACACAGGCAAATGCAGCGATCAACCCGGGATGCCACTCGGGCACTTTGGGTTTGAAAGTGATGTCATGCAGGGAAATCCACTGGTTACCGGGATTCTTCGGGGAGTTGGCATCATTGCCGTAAGTAAAGCTGAATTGATTGATGACGTTGGTGCCGGAAAACTCGTAGCTGGCGGTGCCGCTGCCTGACGTATCCGAGGCGCCATCATTTCCGCGTACGTAAATATTGGTGCCGGAGCTTACAATCTCATTGTCACTGGAGTCGTTGATATCTGTGGGGGCCACCAGGTTCCCGCTCAAATTGTTGCCCAATAAAGCGATCTTGTCCGTGTAACCCACATTGCTGTCGTTGCTGTCGTTCTCGTCAATATCGAAGATGGAGAAGCTCACATCTTCCACCCCGTAGTCATAGTGAAAGGTGACGGTGACGAGAATGAACTGGTTCTCGTTAGAGTAGTTCATGTTCATGAACAACGACTGCTGCGTCGGACTCAAGCCTCCCGTTAGGTTTGAGTTATCATTCACGTTTTGAGCTAAAAAACTCGTATCACCTGTGATGGTGATGGTGATGTCGTTGCCGGCATTGTTTGGATCGATATCGAAAGACTGTGAAAGAGACCCGCTGCTCCAGTTGACCGAATCCCAGTCCAGCACCACTGCCTGGGCCGATGCAGGCAGCAACCAGAGAGCCAGCGCGAGCAGGCTCAGTGTCAACAACCCGATATATTTGGACCTAGTCATATTCCGTGATTAACAGATGGTCCCGGCAGGCTGGATACACAATGAAAATCATTCTACGCAAATTGCTCACCCCTGAGCTCAGGCTCTTCAAAAATTGCTCATGGCCTAGTAGCGGATAGTTTTATGGCTGTGCTGCACTTCGTGTAACAAATTACCCTTCAGCAGGTTACAAAGTAATATGCAGGTATCCTTTGGGGGGAATTGCAATCAGGGAAAGCTGTTCTCAGTAGCGTCACGGAATCGGTCTAAGGGATTGGCGTACGCCAGATAATCACGCCCTTTTGTGGCTATTCGCGGCCCCGGTCCAGCTTGCTCCAGGTGCCGTCTTTGGCTCCCGGAGCGCTGTCTCCGCCATGATCCACCCAACGGCTGTCCCAATCATTCACCACGAAGGCGGCACTGCCATCCCCGCGTAAGACATTCTTGCCGGTCTTGTGAGACTGGGCATACCACTCGCCCACTTGAAAAGGCTCGCGTGTCTCATAGTCAGAGATCAACACGCGTTTGGCGGCCTTGGAGGTTTTGCTCGGACCGCCTTGCCTGGTACCGCGAAAATAGTACGAACTGTAAGCCACGACTCCCGTCACACTGATGCTGTCCATGCAGTTGGTACCGCCGGGACGAAGCGTGTCCGCTGAAGGACAATAGAACATGCGAGGGCTCAACGTGTCTGATTTGAGCATACGTCCGTAATGCAGGAGGTTGGTTCCGTTCCAAATCATGTTGGAGGAATTTCCACCGGCAGTCGGCAGCTTGTCATTGTTATCCGTCGCTGCCATGTGACCTCCAAGCCCCATCTGCTTGAGATTGTTAAGGCAGGAAGTACGTTTGGCCTTCTCCATGGCCTTGGCCAACACCGGCAGCATCATGCTCGCAAGAATTCCGATGATGGCGATGACCACCATCAGCTCAATCAGGCTGAAGGCACGAATACGGGCTGGCATACCAAGTTTGTATCCCGCAGGAAGCTCTCCGGCGCAAGTCCCAAGTTGAATCAACCGAACCAACAACTGGCCTCTTATCGTCAGTATCGCATCAGATCCAAGTGCCAAAAATCATTTTGTGACCGACGGCGAGCAAACCGAAATCAACGAGCATGTGGCTCAACCATGCACCCGCCAAGGTACCTTGCCGCACCATCTGCCAATGCCAGACCGCGCCACCTACGCCCACAGAGAGCCCGAAGAAAATCCCCCATCCCAAAGGAAAGAACTGGGTGGTCACCACGATGTGATGCGCTGCGAAGGCAAGTGCCCCCAGCACATAAGCCCTGATTCCCGCCACGCGCTCCTGCAAACGTCCGCAAACGAACCACCGCCAGTAATACTCCTCGATACCTGAGTGGATGACGGCGAGGAAACAGCCGAACACCCAGTAGTATTTCAAGAAACCCAGCGCCTCCGCCTTGTCCTTCATCCGCCCGGCACTGGCATTGACCACCTCGCCAATCGGGGTTTGTAACAGCAGCAAAAATGTTCCGACCATCAAGCAACCCGTGAGCAATCCCAATGGCAAAGCGCGAAGATGCTTTACCGAAAGCCATTCCACTTGGGGCAATTTCCGTTTCCAAACCACACCCCACACCAACACCGGCCAGACCAGCGTGAACACCTTAGTG
>CAZRGY010000174.1:7362-8130 GCA_964599715.1 uncultured Verrucomicrobiota bacterium
CCAGACCTCCTCGCTGAACCAGACGAAGTAGAAGAGTGACGCCACCAAAGGCAGCACCATGGCCAGAATCAACACGGGCCAAAAAGCGCGTTCGCCGTCACTGGTTTCGTTTTTCATGCGGTCATTTCAGGGGTATGCCAGCGGGATTACTGCTCGCAATCTTCATGGCCAGCAACACCTTTTCCGCCTGGTTCTTCAACTTATCATGACCAGCAAGTCCTGCTTGCAAACGCTCAACTTCCGGCTGCAAGACCGACCATGTTTTCGGGTTCCGCGAAATCAGATCCAGTGCCATGGCAGAAATCTTCCCATCGGTGCTCTCCAGCAAACGGCGCAGGCTGGCGATGGTCTGGTCTCGTTCCGTACCTGTCTGCACATTGTCGTGAAGCAATCCGCTCATCAACAGCCACTCGGTTTCATTGTCCCCGGCCAGGATACGATCCACCAAGGCCCACTTGGGCTTGCTGTCGCCGCACTCCTTCTCCAGCAGCAGGACAATCTGTAAAGCGACTTGCGCGGAGGGATCGTCGGCCATCTTTTCCAGACGATCGGTATACGGCTGCAAATGGGCGCCTTGGTATCTCAGACCGCAGGCGCAGCCCACCCGCTCCGCTTCCGGAAGCTGCTCAATATCCTCCATCATAGTCCGCGTGATCAGTTCGCTGCTCTGTGCGAGATTCGCCAGCAGGATCGCCACTCGCACACGTCGCTGACTGCTACCGCCTTTTAGTTTTTCCTCGAGGGTGGCTACCACAGCATCGGAACGCG
>CAZRGY010000175.1:0-8112 GCA_964599715.1 uncultured Verrucomicrobiota bacterium
CGATGTCCGCGAAATCTTGCAGCTTCTTGCCCGTCGGGTGCTGGCTCTTGCTCGCTTCTGAGTGCAGGCGGCTGATAATCGCCACCACCTTGATACCGCGCTGCTTGAATCCCTCCGCCATCTCGATCGGCACGATATTGCAACCGCTTGATGATACCACCAACGCCGAGTCCTGAGGCGTGATGTCAAAATTCCGCAAGATGCGAGCTGCCAATCCACTCACGTTCTCAAGAAACATCGCCTGACGTTGTCCGTTGGGCCCCACCACCAGATTGTGAAAGCTCAGCGACAGCTCCACGATGGGATTGAACCCCGGGAATGAGCCGTAACGCGGCCACATCTCTTCAACCAATATCCGACTGTGCCCGGAGCCGAAGAGATGCACCATGCGCCCGGCCAAAATGGTCTGCGCAAAAACCTCGGCGGCTTGCTGGATGAGAGATTGCTGCTGCGCCACCACGTCCACCATGGCACGGCACTTGGATAGATATTGCTCTGTCGGTGTCACAAAATAGTGCGCGCAGCCTAGTCCAAGTCAGTTTCCAATGAAATAGCCATCCCTCCCCCGCCCTTTGCAGTTTTCTGCCTCGCCTTCCATGCATACTTTGACCTTTTGCTATTCGTCCGTTCTTCGCATGCTGAATTCATGAGCGAGGCAACGTATGATTTTGACGTCATCATCATCGGTGGTGGCAGCGGTGGTTACGCAGCGGCGCGGACAGCGGCAGCAAAAGGGCTGAAGACCGCCGTCATCGATGGCGCGGACGAATTGAGCGGCCTGTGCATCTTGCGCGGCTGTATGCCGTCCAAGGCGCTGCTCTATGCGGCGGAAGTAAAACACCTTGCCGAGCATGGTGCCACCTGGGGACTGCGCATCCCGGAAGTGGGTTTTGATTTTCCTGCGGTGATGGCCCGCAAGGCGGCGATGATCAAAGATTTCTCCGATTACCGCGTGAAGCAATTGAACGATGGCCGGTTTAAGCTCTACCGCGCCTACGCCCGTTTCACCGATTCGCACACGATCGCGCTCTCCGACGGCCAGACACTCACCGCCAAACACTTTGTCATCTCTACCGGCTCCATCGTATCGCCGCCGCCTTTGCCGAAGATGAAGGAGATCGGCTATCTCACCAGTGATGAGGTGCTCTATCTCAATGAGCTTCCGAAATCTGTCATCGTGCTGGGTGGTGGAGCGATTGCCGTAGAGCTGGCCCAATTCCTTGCCCGCTTCGATGTCCAGGTGACACTTATCCAGCGCAGTTCCCATATCATGAGTGCGTGCGATAGCGATGCTGGCGAAGTCATTGAAACCGCCTTCCGCAAGGAAGGCATGACGGTTTACACGGGCACGAAACTAAAGTCCGCCTTCACCGAGAACGGCCAAAAAGGCATCGAATTCGAACACGAAGGCAAAATCGTTCGCGTGGTTGCCCAAGAAATCTTTCACGCTTTAGGACGCTCGCCGAACACCGCTTCTCTCGCACTCGACAAAGCCGGGGTGAATACTGAAAAGGGTCGCATCACAACCGATCTGCAGCAACGCACGAGCTCCCCACATATCTATGCTGCAGGGGATTGCTGTGGCCCGCATGAGATTGTTCACATCGCCATCCAACAAGGTGAAATCGCGGTGCACAATATCATCTCGCCGGAAAAACCGCGCACGATGGACTACCGCCTGCTCATCAGCATCATCTTCACCGATCCGCAAGTCGCTACCGTGGGATTGACCGAGAAGGAAGCGAAGGCTCAGGACATCCCCTACCTTGCCGCCAGCTATCCCTTCGCCGACCATGGCAAATCCATGATCATGGAAGCGATGCACGGCTTCGTGAAACTGCTCGCCCATCCGCAGACCGGCGAAATCCTTGGTGGCAGTTGCGTGGGCCCGGTCGGTGGTGAACTCATCCACGAGATCGTGACCGCGATGGCCAAGCGCATGACCGTCCACGAACTGGCAGCCACGCCGCACTATCATCCCACACTCGCGGAGATCTGGACCTATCCCGCCGAGGAATTGGCGGATCAGATAGTCGCCGTTTGATCCTAAAAACGGAAAAGGTTGAAACGCTTTCACGTTTCAACCTTTTGAACAACCTAAGTCCTGCTTATCTCATCGGCGAATAATCCGTCGGCACCATGAACACCGATTTCACGCCACCACGGATGGTCAAAGGCCCGCCACCCTTTTCTTCTGATTCCTTGCGGGCCTTCGTCCATTCCGGGTCAGTGCCAAATGCTTTGAACCCTTCCTTGGCCGCTTCCCGGCTCTTATGGGCGAGGATGTATATCAACGTGGAATCAGCATCTTTCTGGTCTTTCATGGGAGTCCAGTAGCCGATGTTGGTCATGCCGTGCTTGGTGAACAGGCGCACGGTGTGGTCACGGAAGCGGGCGTTGAGGTTGCTCAAATTGTTTGGTGTAGCCGTATATGTGCGAAGCTCAAACACCCGGCCAGCATCACTCTTACCTGCTTTGATTGCCCGGGCATCATATGCCCGCTCCAGCCTGGAGTAATCCGTTGCCTCCAAGAAGGTGGCTTCCACCTTGGCGACCAGCGACCCGTTTTTCTCCGAAGCCGCCTTCGCCGCCTTCCACTCCGGATCTGCGATAAAAGCTTTCCATGACGCCTCACGAGCTTCCCGGCTGGGATAAGAGAGGATGTAGATCAGTTTGCTCTCGGCATTCTCCATCGGCACCCAGTAGCCGATGTTCTTCATCCCATGCTTCGCGAAGAGCTTCACGGTGTGATCCCGAAACCGGGCATGCAAAGCATCCAGTTTGCCTTCATTGGCATAGTAGACACGCAACTCATAGCAGCTCTTATCGGGTTCGGCGGCTTTGGCTTTGCCGACCATAAAGGTCATGGCGGTAAAAACTATGGTACAGGCGAGAGAAAGATACAGATTTCGCATAGGCTTAGTGTTGATACCACATGCGACTTGCTGCCCGGCTCCTTGTCAATGAAAACTACGCTTTTTGAACCTCGGTAGATTCACTTTTATCATTTTGTTTCGCATTATCCAGACGTTCCTTGACCATCTTAAGCAAAGTAGCTGGCGGGTACGGCTTCGGCAGGAAATTGACTCCTTCACGCAGCTCCAATCCTTCGCGCACGCTCTCGACACTATAGCCGCTGGTGTAAATGACTGGTAGCTCGGGGCATTGTGCATGGATGCGTTCGGCCAAACCGCGGCCAGAGAGATGCCCCGGCATCATCATATCGGTCAGCAAGAGATCAATCTCGCCTTCGTGCATCTCCCACAGCACCAAAGCATCATCACCGCTGGTGGCACTGATCACCTTATACCCGCCGCGGTTCAGGATCGCCGTCACCAGTCCCAAAACCGCCGCCTCATCTTCGGCCACCAGAATGGTCGCCTGATTTGATTCGGCGATCATAGCGGTATCCGCCTTGGGCCTTTGTCCGGCCAGCTCCTGCGCTACCGGCAGGTAAACCCGGAAAGTGCTGCCCTCTCCTGGAGTGCTTTCAACTCCGACCCAGCCGCGATGCTGATCCACAATGGCATACACCGTGGCCAACCCCAACCCGGATCCCTTGCCCACTTCCTTCGTGGTAAAAAACGGCTCGAAAATCCGGCTCATAGTTGCCTGATCCATGCCTTCTCCAGTATCGGTCACTTCTAGGCACACAAATTTCCCGATCCGATCCGGATGCCGAGGATTGGACTCCACCAAGATCGGCCGTGTAGTGATGGAAAGCCGACCACCACCGCCCATAGCATCCCGGGCATTGACCGCCAGATTCATGATGATCTGCTCCACCATGCCCACATCTGCCTTGACGGCAGGCAGCGAGGATTCGAAATGCAGATCCACGGCGACATTTTCCCCGAGCAAACGGTTCAGCATGCGGGAGAAGTTGCGGATGACCTCATTCAGATCCACAACGTTCAGTTGCATGATCTGTTTCCGGCTAAACGTAAGCAACTGCCGGGTCAATGCGGCGGCACGTTCGGAAGCCGTCTTGATCTCGCTCACAGACTCGCGCAGAAAAGATTCACTCGTGGCTCCACGTTCCAGCAAGCTCGCATGTCCCATGATGATGGTCATGATATTGTTGAAATCATGGGCCACCCCGGCGGCAAGCTGGCCGACAGCTTCCATCTTTTGGGCGTGCCGCAACTGGGTCTCAAGATTCAACCGCGCCGTCTGATCTTGCGTGATAAAGATCAGGCATGGCCAGCCCTGCAATTCTACATGTTCCACCGAGACCGAAGTGATGACCATACGACCATTGCGCGTACGATAACGGCATTCCCGCCCCCGGATCTGCGCCCCTCGCTTCAATGCATCGAGTAACTCGACACGGTCTGTGTCCTCTGCCCACAACCCCAATTCATGCACCGTCCTGCCGACAGCTTCCTCCCGTCTATGCTCAAAGAGGCGCAAGAAGGCGTCATTGGCATCGATAAGCCGCCCTTCCCCGTAAGTACTGATGGAGACCGGGATTGGCAGCGCCTGAAAAGCGCGGGAAAAACGCTCCTCAGACTGGCGCAATGCCTGTTCCGTCTCATGCCGTTGCGTAGTATCGATCAAAAACGCCAGCGTGGCTGGCCCATCCTCCAATTGCAGTGAAGCAGCCTCGATCTGATAGAAAAACTGTGATCCATCACGACGCACTCCAACGGTCTCATAGCTATCGCGTTCCAGACCAGTTCCACGGCGGCGATTTATCCGGGCCCGAACTTCTTCACGGCATTGCGGAGCGATAAGGTCCAGGAAGAACCTGCCCTTGAGCTGCCACAAATCCGTGTACCCGAACAAGTCCAGATGCGCCTTGTTGGCAAAAATCACAATCCCGTTACGCGAAAGGGCAATGCCCACCGGTGAAGCCTCGATCAAGGCGCGGAACCGTTGCTCGCTTTGCTGCAAAGCTGTGCTCGTTTGCCGGTGGCCGCCGATCTCCTTGCGAAGTTGTGCATTGATGCGACTCAGTTCTTCCGTGCGTTCGGTGACACGGAGCTCCAGTCCGGCATGGGCTTCCCGCAAGGCTCCCTCGATACGCTTCCGCTCCTCCACTTCTTCCTTCAGGGATTCATTCAATTCGGACAATTCCGCCGTGCGTTCTTTGACCCGCTGCTCCAGCTCCGCCAAAGTGACGATCATCTCCTCGCGGATCTGGATGCGCTCAAACGCGGCTTCGCAATAATCTGCCAATGCCTCCAGCATGTGCAGCTTGGATTCATCATAGGCATTATGAGTGTAGCTGTGTACTCCCAACACCCCCAGCACTCGCTCAGGTGAACGGATCGGCACCAAGACGATAGAGGCTGAACGGCGCATGCTTCCAAACAGCACCGTCGCCTCGGCGGGCTCACTCATTTCCTCCGGTGACCGCAAGATAAGTTGCCCTCCCTCGCGGACAACCTTGCTCATGATGGGAGATAGTGGACGGTAATTCTGGATTGTCGGAAGGCGTTTCAATTCGCCTTCTATCAGATCGATCTGGATAAGTTCACGAGCTTCATCGCCAGCCGTACTGACTGCATGTAGCACACAGGAGTCAAAACCGATCAGCTTCTGGGCGGCTTCAAGAATGGTATCCCCAGCATCCTCGTGGGTATAGGCCTCGTTGAGCTTGTGGCCCAACTCCAGAAACACGCGGTTGCGGAATTCTGTCTGCCGCCGCTTGGTGATATCACGGGCCACACCATGCACACCGATCGGTTTGCCTTGCCTGTTCATCAACCGGGTCACCAGTTCCATGTGGAGTTTCCGGCCATCCTTGGTCACGAAATCAGCTTCATACCGGGTAGCTTGACCATCCCGCAATTTGCGTTGAAACATCTCACTGCCAAGTTTACGCGATTCCTCCGTGAATAACTCGAAGCCATCCCGGCCGATCAATTCTTGCGGCGTGTAACCGAGAGTCTCAGCGAAAGCTCGGTTCACCGTGATATAGCGCCCGTCCAGATCGTGGGTGTAAACGAGGTCGCTCGCATTATCGAAAAGGTCCCGGTATTCGGCTTCCAGTTCTGAAACTCGTGCCAATTGCCGCGACACCTCCTCGCGTTCCCGCTCGCGCAACCTGATCTGCCAGATCGCCACCAGCAAGAAGATGAATCCCAAAGCCACGAAGATGAACTGGGGAACGGCAGAAGGTTCAACCATGCCAATCACGCTGCTGATGGAAGCGGCCTCCGATGATGCAGGGCAGAAGGAAATAACGACCAGAGCCAGAAGGCCCGAGTAACGGTGTCTAGCACCTGCAACCCATACCCGCCAGCTTGTCAGCAAGCTTGCGGATGGCGCTGCCAGACAAAACACGGCGAATAGAGTCTTAAATAAAGCCGTTTTCAGCAAGCCCTCACTCTCACTCAATTTCATCGCTCCCTGTTCCCAGGCAAATGGCGTTTCTTGCTCTGGCTGACTAGGTTTCATTCGCCTAACCCTTGCCTTTCAGACTGGCTTCCCGCAATTTCATGCCGTACGTATTAAAGCACATGTCAGACCAAGTACAACCTGACTCTCTAGGTATTATCGCAGGGAACCGCTCCCTGCCCCTTATGTTTTCCCGGCAAGCACGGGCCATGGGTGTGAAACGTCTTGTGGCTGTGGCATTTGAGGGTGAAACCAGTCCGGATTTGACCGCTTTGGTCGATGAAGTGATCTGGCTCAAAGTCGGGCAACTCACCAAGTTGATCGAAGCTTTTACCAGCCGTGGAGTGAAACAATGCGTGATGGTTGGGCAAATCGCGCCAAGCAACCTTTTTAATCTCCGTCCGGATTTGCGGGCCATGAAACTCCTCATGCGCCTCAAAGAAAAGAACGCCCACACCATCTTTGGCGCGATCGGTGATGAATTACGATCGGAAGGAGTTAAACTCATCTCCGCCATGCCTTGGCTCATCCCTTTGATGCCTGGAAAAGGCGTGTGTATCGGCCAAAAGCTCTCCACCGAACTCTCTGCTGACGTGGACTTTGGGTATAAAATCGCCAAAGAGATATCGCGTTTGGAGATTGGTCAATTGGTCGTCGTCAAGGGCGGCACTGTCTTGGCCGTGGAAGGTTTTGAAGGCACTGATAAATGCCTCGCCCGAGGGGGTGAACTGGCCGGCAAAGAAGGCGGCGCGGTGGCTGTCAAAGTGGCTAAAGAGGGTCACGATATGCGTTTCGATATCCCCTGTATCGGCGAGCGGACCTTGGAAACATGTGCTAAAAACGGCGTTTCCGTCTTGGCTGTGGAAGCAGGCAAAACCCTATTTCTAGACCAGCCAGAGCTGGAAAAACTGTGCAAAAAACACAAACTGACCCTCCTGACCATCCCCCAATGATCAGCAAGCCGGGAATTTGCCATCATTTTTTCGTGGTCATTTAGCCTCGCATGCCTAGACTTCCGCCCCTGTTTCTGTATCTGGACATTTTAGAATAAAGTATGCTGACGTCTCACGAACTCATGGGTTTCATGTCTGCGGAGCTCTCCAACGACATCCTCCAATCCGCTTTCGAAAACGACAAAGAACTCTACAAAGCTACCCTGAAAGCCGTAGCTGATGCCCGCAAGCTGCGCCCGATTTTCTTTGAAAAGCAGCCCAAGCTCCAGCGCCATGCCACCATGGTCGCCACGCTCGCCAAGCCCAATATGGACCTGGCCGCCGGCACCTTGCTGCGCGGCTGGTTGCTCAAGAAGCACAGCGCCATGCTCGTGGATTTCCTGGATGCCCTCGGTATCCCGCACAAGGACGGCGTGGTGGAAGACCTGCCGGAGAAGATCGAAGACGCCAAGCTCAAGACCGCCGTCGACACACTCATCAGCAAATACCCGCGCGAAGTCGTAGCCGTCTATCTGAATGCCTTCAACAGCATGAACGAAACCGGCTGGGATAACCTCGATAAAATGCTCGCCGAAGACAGCCGCATCCAGGTCGTCTAAGCCGCTGTGGCCCGCCAATCCACCGCCAAATTCATCCAAATGATGAATTTTGCGTTGCCGGAGGGATAAAAAACTTCTGGCGTGGCGCGGGCCGTCCGCTATCGTACCCGCTCCTTTTTGAAAGAAAATATTAACATGGAACCTCAAGGTGATATTGCATTGATCGGCCTGGCCGTCATGGGCCAGAACCTCATCCTCAACATGAATGACCACGG
>CAZRGY010000176.1:0-8097 GCA_964599715.1 uncultured Verrucomicrobiota bacterium
AGAGCTGAGCACGACTTCTTTGGTTTTCCAAAGGAGGGTCATGGTCATGGCAAGAGGCAACAAGGCGAGCAGTAACAACCAAGCACGGCGAGTGGCGTAGAGGATGTCCAGCAGCCGGATGACGATGGCCGGGAGTTCGTTGATGGAGGCCAAGGTCTGATAAAGGGCTACAGCGGCCAGCAATCCGGCAATCAAGCCAAGGTTCATCTGGGTGAAGACCCGGGTCTCAGCACGGAGCATCTCATCGGGCAGCATGGCGGTGAGGCGCTGCAGGAGGAAATTCAGGGAGATGAGAAACAGCAGGCTGGACAGGGCCATCACAAAGACGACTTGGGTGAAGAAAGTGATGTTGGGGAACTGATTCCACCAGTAGATGAAGGGGGACAGGCCCAGATTGATAAGGGCAAAGAGCCGGGTGCGATCTAGGGCGTCCATCCAGATGCGTTCCTGTCGCTGGAAATGGCTGAGCTCATTCAGCCCATAATAAAGCATCCCGGTGAGGATGACAGGCGGTAACATTCCGAGAGGGCGCAGCCATTCACTGACGGCACTCTGGACGCAAGTGATGAGCGTCAGCGGCAAGCCCCAGAACAGGGCGGAGAGGCCCCGGAGCAGCCTTCGCAGGGAAGGCATCAGTTCTGGGTTTGGTCCAGCGGGCTCAGACATGCTGGAGCTAGAATGATAGATATGTGTATTCGCGCAAGCCGCGTTCGTAATCATCCAGCAGACGCATACCCTCGGAAGGCTTCAGGCGATCACCCTTGATGGCGTCATCCACCTGGGCTTTGACCTGGCGGATGAGATCGCGTTCGTCGTATTGGACGGCGGCGAGGCATTGGACGATGGTGTTGCCCTCGATGACCTCCTCGACGTAGTAGCCGCAGGGTTCATCGGGATCGAGGAACACATGGACTTCGTTCACCCGCCCGAAGAGGTTGTGCAGATCCCCCATGATGTCCTGATAAGCACCCATGAGGAAGAAGCCGATGTGGTAGGGCTCATTGCCGTTCCCGTTTTGCTTCAAGGAATGGAGGGGCAGGGTATCGCGGACATCACGCAAGTCGATGAACTTGTTGATCTGGCCGTCGGAATCGCAGGTGATATCCACCAAGGTGCCTTCCCGGTCCGGTTTTTCATTCAACCGGCTGATGGGCATGATAGGGAACAGCTGACCGAGCGCCCAGTGGTCCAACAGGGATTGGAACACGGAGAAATTGCAGAGATACTGATCGCCGAGGCTGTCTTCCAACTTGCGGATCTCCTCGGGGATGTAGGCCTGGCCGCGGAAGGAATCGACCACTGCCTGGCTGATGTCCCAGTAGAGGTTCTCGATCTTGGCCTTGTCGGGCAATTCCATGACGCCGAGGGTGAACATCTGGTGGGCGTCTTCCTTGCGCTCCAAAGCATCGTGATAGGCCTCGAGCTTGTTCAGCTTGGGCAGGTTCTGACGGATATCGAGCAGCTCTTTGACGAGGGAATGCTCGTTATCACCGAAGGGCAGATGGTCGCCCTTCTGGATCTTGGCGATCGAGCCGAACACTTCTACGACCAGCACGCTATGATGGGCTACGATGGCGCGACCGCTCTCGCTGACGATGTCCGGATGCGGCACCTTCTCGGCATCGCAGATGTTGCCGATGTAGTAAACGATATCGTTGGTGTATTCCTGCAGGGAGTAATTCGTGGAGCTGTCGAAGGCGGAACGGCTGCCATCGTAATCCACGCCCAAGCCGCCGCCGACATCCACGTCCTGGATGGGGAAACCCATATTGTGAAGCTTCGCGTAGAAGCGACTGGCTTCCTGCACGGCCTTCTTCACAGTCAAGATGTCCGGCACTTGAGAGCCGATGTGGAAGTGCAACAACTTAAAGCATTGCGTGAGATTCTCGGCTTTCAGCAGGGCAGCGGCTTCAAGCATCTCCGAGGTGCTCAGGCCGAACTTGGCGTTCTCGCCACCACTCTCGGCCCATTTACCAGCGCCCTTGCTGAGCAAACGGGCACGGATGCCAACCATGGGTTCGACATTGACCTGCTTGGAGACCGTGATGATCTGCTTCAGCTCCTCGAGCTTCTCCACGACCATGATGACCTTCTTGCCGAGCTTGATGCCCATGAGAGCCATCTTGATGAAGCCGGGGTCTTTGTAGCCGTTACAAATTATGAGGCCGCCCATCTGGTTCTGCAAAGCGAGACCGGCGTAGAGTTCGGGCTTGCTGCCGACTTCGAGGCCGAAGTTGAACTGCTTGCCGGCGTCGAGAATCTCTTCGACCACTTCGCGGAGCTGGTTCACCTTGATGGGGAACACGCCACGATACTGGCCTTGGTAATTGAACTCAGTGATGGACTTGCGAAAGGCGGTGTTGATCGACTGGACGCGGTGGCGGAGGATGTCTTGGAAACGGACCAGCAGAGGGAACTTGAGTCCGCGAGCCTTGGCCTCCTCCAGCACGTCGGTGATATCCACAGCGGCACCGGCGTCCTGTAGGGGACGTACAGAGACATTGCCCTGTTCGTTGATGTCAAAATACTTCGCGCCCCAACGGTCAACGTTGTAGAGAGTGCGCGCGTCCTGGATGCTCCAGGGACTGGCTCCGTCCGGCTGATTGCTCATTTCTTCGCGTTGCAAATTCGAGCGCACTATAAGGAGTGCTGGCGAGAATTCAATAGGGGGAGGGAAATAAATATACGGGGCGGAAAAACGGAACTAGCGATTGTGACGGGAAAGTGACGGGATTTGCCCTCGACAAAGTTTGGTGGGAGGCGATATTTTGATGCAAATAAGCTGTATAAAGGAGTTGATCACAGACTGTGTTCAACAAAACAGTCTGCCCTAACGTGTGATGAAAAAAAGAGCTTTGCTTTCCGTTTGGTTGCTAACTTCTGTCCTATCGTTGGCGTTTTTTGTCAATCAAGCCTTGGCGGCTGACGAATGGCTGGCCCGTGCCAGTGCGACTGGTATTCCTGGACGTGCCGTCCATACGGCAGTCTGGACCGGCGAGGAGATGCTGGTTTGGGGAGGGGAGGGTTCTGGCGTTTCCTATGATTCAGGGGCCCGTTTTCTGGCCAAGAGCAACAGCTGGACGGTGATGTCCACGGTGAATGCGCCGACGCATAGGTCTGGCCATACAGCGGTGTGGACCGGCACGGAAATGATTCTCTGGGGCGGCTACAATGGTGCAGTGCTCAACACGGGTGGTCGGTACAACCCCAAGACGGACACTTGGACACCGACCTCTACGGTGGGTGCGCCTTCGGCGCGGGTAGCCTCGCTGGTCTTGTGGACGGGTTCAGAGGTTATCGTTTGGTCTGGAACAGGGACTGGCGGCACGCTGTTTGGCGACGGTGCGCTTTACAATCCGGAAACCGACACTTGGCGGGCAATGAGCCAGGTTGGTGCGCCATCTGCCCGTGGCGGAGTTTGTGCTGTCTGGACCGGGACGGAAATGATTGTATGGGGCGGTAACGACAATACTAATACATTTGGTGATGGCGCTGTCTACAATCCGCAGACGGATACATGGCGTCCGATAACATCGGTAAACGCACCTAGCGCCAGAACTTGGATCATCGCTCCGGTTTGGACCGGGACGGAAATGATCGTATGGGGTGGGGCTACGAGAGACTTTTCAGCTACATTCGGCGATGGAGCGAAGTACAACCCGACAACTGATACTTGGACTTCTATTTCTAGTACTGGTGCCCCGGCGGGCAGGAATCGTTCTGCTATGGCATGGACAGGCAAGGAGATGGTGGTTTTTGGCGGTGCGACCGGCAAGTTCTCGAATACGTACGTCAATACAGGTGGTCGCTACAATCCTACCACCGATACATGGACTGCGACGACTACTACCGGCGCGCCGGGTGTTCGAATCCACCATTCAGCCGTTTGGACGGGGGCAAGTGTCTTGATTTACGGCGGGTTCACAGGTAGCGGGCATGCCTCTGATTGTACCAGTTATTCTCCTGAGTTTGGTTTTCAGACGGTCACCGGTGATTGGCTGACACAATATTTCGGCAGTGACTACCGACACAATCCAGCTGCTTTGGAGAATGTGGATGCAGATGGTGATGGATTTACGAACTTGTCTGAGTTCCAAGGGAACAGTGATCCCGCCAGTGCAGAGTCGATTCCGGCATTAGGGGAATGGCTGCAGCGGGCGGACAATACTACGGTTCCGGGGCGTTCGATCTATGCGTCTGCCTGGACGGGCAAAGAGCTTTTGGTCTGGGGTGGAGAAGGATACGGGGAATCTTATGGTAACGGAGCCCGCTACTCGCCCCGGAACAACACATGGACCCGCATGAGCGATGTTAACAGTCCCGAGAACCGCTCACGCCCGGCAGTGGTCTGGACGGGCACGGAGTTCATGGTCTGGGGTGGCTATAATGGGACTGAATTGAATTCTGGCGGACGCTATAATCCAGTGACAGACGCCTGGGTGGCTACGTCCTTGAGCGGAGCGCTATCGCCACGCAGCCATCCGGCCATGGTGTGGACGGGATCGGAAGTGCTGGTTTGGGGTGGCGTAAGCTATGGGGAAAATCTGGGCGATGGAGCGATCTATGATCCAGCGACCGACACTTGGCGAAGCATGTCCGCAGCGGGCGCACCTACCGCGCGTGTCTTGCCTGCTCATGTCTGGACGGGCACGGAGATGATAGTTTGGGGTGGTTCTGGTGCTGGCGCTGACGGTACGGTCGGCGATGGCGCGGCCTACAATCCGGTGACCGACACATGGCGGACCATCGCAGCAGAGAATGCGCCAGGGCCTCGGACTTGGATGTATCAAACCGCATGGACCGGGTCGGAGATGATTGTCTGGGGTGGAGCGAGTCTTGACCTCAGCCAATCATACAATGACGGCGCCCGCTACAATCCCACCACTGACACTTGGACGCCTATGTCCATGAATAACGTGCCGTTAGCGCGCAACCGGAATGCGATGGCTTGGACGGGTAAGGAATTGTTCGTTTTTGGCGGAGCCTACAATAACGTTGCCTATCTGGGAGATGGCGGACGCTATAATCCGGTGACGGACAAATGGTCCCCGGTGTCTGATGTCAGCGCGCCTTCGCCGCGGATACATATCTATGCGGTTTGGACGGGAGCGAGCATGTTGGTCTATGGCGGTTATACCGGTTCACAACACAGTCAGCAGTTGTTCAGCTACTCGCCCTACGATATCGCCGGCCTGCCAGGTGCTTGGTTGGTGGAGAATTTTGGCGCGCATTACCGGCACGATCCCAGTTCCTTGGCGATGGCCGATCCAGATGATGATGGCAGCACCAATTTGAAGGAATACACGGCCGGTTCAGCACCACTGGATCCGCTTTCTGGCTTTGCCTCCGGTATCCACATGACGCCGACAATCACGTGGCGGAGTGTGCCGGGTGTGAGCTATCGCATCCTGCGTAAAGCATCCATTAACGCGCCCCAGTGGGCGGTGATCGCCAGTTCTGTGTCGGCCACCGAGACGGTCAGCATGTACTTGGATTTCACCTCCACGGCGAACAATGGCTTTTATTTGGTCGAGCCTCTGGAGGCCCCGTAAACAAATGTGCCGGTGCGCGAAATTGCTTTGCGCGCAAGCCCGGGCATGGCATGCAGTTGGGCGTTATGCAAAGCGTGGAACTGCTCAAGCTGGCGGCTTATTGCGATAAACTGCTCGATACGGCCAACGTGGAGGATTATCCCGGGGCGGTGAATGGGCTGCAGGTGCAGAACCGGGGGCTGGTCACCAAGATCGCCGCCGCCGTGGATGGCAGCCTGGCAACGGTGAAGAAAGCCATCGCATCCAAAGCCGACCTGCTGATCGTTCATCACGGACTTTTCTGGTCGCCTTCGCATCCGTGGACGGGAAAACGCTACGAGCTGCTATGCCAGTTGCTGGAGAACAATGTCGCGGTCTATAGCTCTCATCTGCCGCTTGATCTGCATCCCAAGCTGGGGAATAACGCACAGCTTTGCGCCGCCTTGGGATTGAAAGGCTTAAAACCTTTCTTCTTGGAGAAAAAGCAATATCTGGGGTTCAAGGCTGCAGCCAAAATCAGCCTTAATGATTTGGATAAACGTCTGCAAAATGCCGTTGGTGGTAAGACGACCAAGCTGGCTTGCGGGCCCAAGGTTTGCCGCAATATCGGTCTGGTGACAGGTGGTGCGGGAGCCGAACTTAAGAAAGCCGCAAAGGAAGGCGTGGATACCTTCATCACCGGGGAGGGCCCACATTGGACGTTTCCGTTGGCGGAGGAATTGGGTGTGAATGTGCTCTATGGCGGGCATTATGCCACCGAGACTTTTGGGGTGAAGGCGCTCTCAGCGCATCTTTCCAAGAAGTATCGTGTGCCGTGGACGTTCCTCGATCATCCCTCCGGCCTTTAATCACTTGAGCTTGGTGGCGACCAGGAAGGCATTGAACATGCCCCAGCGCCAAGGGCCGAGATTCAGGCCGAATTCTACTGGAGCAGCGACATAGCGGTCAGTGCAAGACACACTCTCCACGCGACAACCAGAACGCTCCAAGAAGAAGCTCATCTCCAGCGGGTTGGTGGCGATGATGGCGTCATCGTCTGGTTGAAAGACTTCGCGCTTGATCGGTTCCATACGATCAAAGCGGACTTTGTCCGGAGTCTCCCGAATCTGACGGCGCTTTTCCTGCAGTCGTTGCCAATTGCTCCATTTCTGGCCGATGCCGCGCATCTTCGGATGGTAATCGCGAAAGCCTAGCACCCGGAAGAAATTGGGACTGGAGAGAACGATTTTGCCACTTGGCTTCACCACTCGCACCAGCTCAGGAATGAACAGTTCTGGTTCCTCGACATGCTCGAGTACATTCAGTGCCCCGGCAGAATCGAAGAAGCCGTCGGGGAATGGCAGTTTGCGACCATCGTATAACTGGCAGCGAGGGCTGAATTTCACGGCACGCTGGATGTTCGGTTCAGAGACATCCACGCCATGGGCTTCGTAGCCGGCGGTTTGCAGGCGATTCACGACTTGGCCGACCCCACAACCTACGTCCAATGCTTTGCCACCGGAAACGGACGGTTTCAAAGTGTCCGCATACTTGGCGTAGAAACCATTGTCCCAGCCGGAAAGGAATTCAGCGTAAGCCTCATTCTGCCGGTATGAATCCTGATGTGAAGGTGATTCAGACATCACTTCTTGGCGGCTGGAGCTTCAGACTTGGGGGCAGTGACCGGTTGCTTCTTTTCCCGCAGTGGCCACCAGACAAGCAAAACCAAGGAGGCGGCCATGGAGGCGAAGGTGATCTTCAGATACTTGGCCGTGGGTTCGAATTTGAATACGACTTCCTTATCGCCCGGCTTGAGCTGCACGGCTCGCATGAGGTAGTTGGCGCGCAGGAGTGGGCGTTCCGAACCATCCACGTAAACATGCCAGTTGGGGCTGTGCCGGTCATTCAGCAAGAGCACGGCGTCTTGCGCCACTTCCACTTTCATGCTGATGCTGCGCTTCTTGATGTCCACATCGCTGACACTGTTAGTGCCATCGATCTTTGGCGGCACGGGGTCGGTGATGGTTTCCGCGATAAGCACTTTCGCCGCAGGATCGAAATCAGATGCAAACAGCATCGGCAAGGCAGCTTCGTTTTCAACCAAGGCGCCGGCATTCGTGTAGGTGATGCTGTTGCTGAGTCCGCTGGTCCAATTGGTGTAGATCACAGCGCGAGGGAGAGCCCCGGCGAACTCGAACACTGCCATAGGACCATTCGTGGTGGCCACAGTGGTGATATCATTTGGTCCGATGTTGCCCGTGGCACCCGGCTTGGCGGCCAATTGGAATTTCTCCCGTGCACTGAAACGGTTTCGGTTGCCATCCAACTGCCCGTTCAGGCTCGGCAGATAACCTTCCTGTCCCAAGATGAAGCGGGTGCTGGTCAGTTCCCAGAGACGAGGAATCTTGTATGAATCCCGACCGTCTGGGCTGCTCGGGCGACAGTGCATGAAGTAGTTCGCTTCTAATTGCGGCGGACGGGGCATCTGCGAGATATCCAGCGACTCGATACCGTAGTATTGGAAATGCTGTTGCAACCAGTTGTTGAACACGCCCTCAGGGCCGGGGTAAACCGGCGGCAACGAACG
>CAZRGY010000177.1:0-8041 GCA_964599715.1 uncultured Verrucomicrobiota bacterium
GCCGGCGATTGACTCACCCGTCTCTTGCACGATGCTGATGACCGGCGCCCAGACGAAGCTGTCGCTGCCATCATTCGCACGGGCATCCACCACGAAGTCCAAAGTGTCACCCGCCTTGACTTCGAAGCGTGCCACCTTGGTCGGAGTCTTCTGGTTGTAGGAGATCCAGCCGCCGATTTCGCCAGACCGGCTCGAGATGAGCCGGGCGCGGACACCGTCACCATTCTTGGTGCCGTGTTCCAAGGAGCCGTTGATCGCTACCACGGCATCACGCGGAGCCGTCCAGCGGCGGATGACCGCCTGCTTGAGGCTCTTGCCCGGGTGACCACCCTTGTTGTTCAAGCTCAGGTAGCCATACATCTTGTCCGGCATCGAGTTGCCCGTCTGCCAGACGTTGCGCACGAAGTTCAAGGAACGGAATTCCTTCACTTTCTTGGTCGCTTCATCTACCTCGCCCATGCCGTATTTCCAAGTCTGCTCGGTCGGCATATCCGTGACTCCGGGGAGGGAGTCGAGGAACCGCAAGCCCAGGCGGATCTCATCCTGTGAGGGTTCACGTTGCAGCACCAGGTCATACAGCATCTTCACCCGTTGCTCTTCATTGCCTTGTTCTTTGAAGTCCGGGCGTTCCACCAGGTTGCGCGCCTGTTGGATCACCAGCGGGTTGTTCATGAGGAACAACGACTGCTGCGGCACGATGGTGAAGTAGCGCTTGCTGGTGGTCAGATCCGGGTTCGCGAAGTCGAAGCTGTTGAACACTTCCGGCAGGTTCCGGCGGTCTACATAACCATAAACGGTGCGGCGGGTGGTCTCCGGCTTGGTGATGTCCACCGGGTTGCCGCCGATCGTCAGGTCCAGCTTGCCACCCAAGGCCAGCAAGGTGTCGCGCAGGGATTCGAAATCCAGCCGCCGGATGTTCATGCGCCAGAGCAATTTGTTGCCCGGGTCCATCTGCGAGTAGCGTGGATTGTGTGTGCTCGCCTGCTGATAGGTGCTGGAGAGCATCATCAGCTTGTGCATCTTCTTCACGGACCAGTTGTTTTCCATGAAGCTCGCCGCCAGATAATCCAGCAGTTCCGGATGTGACGGGGGCGTCGAGCGGGTACCGAAGTCACTCGTGGTAGGCACCAAGGCCTCGCCGAAGTGATACATCCAGATTCGGTTCACCATCACCCGTGCGGTGAGCGGGTTGTCCTTGGAGGCGATGGCCTGGGCCAGTTCATAACGGCCGCTGCCGTCCTTGAATGGCTGACGGTCCAGTGAGCTCAGGACTTTCAGGAACTGGCGCGGTGCCGGGTCACCCAGGCTGCTTGCATTGCCACGGATGAAGATGCGCGAGTCACGCGGACTGCGGCTGTCTTCCATGGCCTGGGCGCGGGGCGGTGAGCCCGGGTGCGTCATCTTCAACTGCGCGATGGCCCCACGCATATCCGTCTCACGGCGCTGCACATTCTGCGGCAGCAAACGGTCGATCTGGTTGCTCGGCGGATTGGCCGGAGAGTTCTGGCCGTAGAGGGCCATGCGGATCTCTTCCATGTATTTGTCAGACAGCCGCGTCGGCTCAGGGATGTCATCCTTCCTGCTCAGCTTTTTGCGGGTCTCCCACATGTCGAGCTCGGCTTTCCACTTCTTTTCAGCTTCCTCCAGTGCCCGTCCATAACGGACGGCCACGTCCTTGAAGTCCGTCGGTCCTGAGCCGGCGAAGAGGCGGGCGATGTAAGGATTGATCGTGCCACCCTTCCAGTTGTTCTGGGCGAACATCGCGGAGAGCACGCGCCCTTTGGTGGCATACTCTTCCGGCTTCAGTTTGGAGAACTCGATGAGCGGCGTGAAAATAGAGGGCTGCTTCTGCCGGGCAAACGCATTGAGCGTCCGCTGCCAGGCACCCAGCACGCCGTTGTCTATCTTCAGCGTGCGCAAGGTGAACTCATTCCGTTCCTGTGGGCTCTTGATCTTCGGCGCCTCATAGGCGGCGAAGAGGTAGTTCACCATGTTGGTGCGGATCTTGTTCACTACAAACACTTCGTTGGACTCGCGATAAGTCCGCACTTCGTTCTGGAGTTTCTCCAGACGCGTCATGAACTCCAGATACTCGGGCGTCTCCGCCGGTTTGCCCAGCAATGGTTCGATCTCCGGTTCCACCGTGCTGTTGAAGATGCCGTGCCAGGAGTAATAATCCGCCGTCGGGATCGGGTCGAACTTGTGGTCGTGGCAGCGGGCGCACGAAACGGTCAGGCCCAGAAGACCTTTGGAGACGGCATCAATCTGGTCGTCGATGATCTCATTGCGATTTCCCGCAAAACGTTTGCCCAACGTCAGGAAGCCCAAGCCAGCCAGTGCCTGACGGTCGTCTTCCTTGATCATCTTGTCACCGGCAAGCTGCTCCATGACGAACTGGTCGTACGGCTTGTCATCGTTGAACGATTTGATGACGTAATCGCGATACGTCCAGGCATAGGCGAAGCGGTAGTCTTCGCGGTTTTGGTTCACATCACCCTTCGTGTCCGCGTAACGGGCGATATCCAGCCAGTAACGGCCCCAGCGCTCGCCGTATTGGGGAGAGGCGAGCAGGCGGTCGATCAGTTTCTCGTAGGCATCAGGGGATTTATCCTCCAAGAAAGCCTTCACCTCCGCCGGTGTCGGCGGCAGACCGGTCAGGTCGTAGGTGGCGCGACGGATCAATGTGCGACGGTCCGCTTGGAACGAGGGGAACATCGCCTTTTCATCCAGTTTGGAGAGGATGAAATTATCCACCGGCGTGGCCACCCAGCCTTTCATCTTCACTTCGGGCAGGGCTGGCTTGCTCACTGGCTTGAAGGCCCAGTGATCTCGCTCGGCCGCCGCCAGTTGCTCTTGCCACTTATCAGGATCGCCACCCTTGCGCGGATCGGGCGCACCCATCTTCACCCATTGCTCAAGATCAGCGATCTCTTGGGTGGACAGCTTCTTGTTCGAAGGCGGCATCCGTAAATCGGGATCGGTGTAGCGGACGGCCTTGATGAAGAGACTCTTTTCCGCATCGCCGGGCACGATGGATGGACCTGTGTCGCCACCTTTGAGCAATGCTTCTTTGGAATCCAAGACCAAGCCACCCTTGGCCTTGCCTTCGGCTACGCTATGGCAGCTGTAGCACTTGTCGTTCAATATCGGGCGGATCTTCTTCTCGAAGAAATCCAGCTCGGCAGGTGTGGGCTCGGCTGCCTGAAGGGCCGCCGCGGAGAGTAAAACGGCAACGGCGGTCGCCCTGACCGCCGTTACCCCTTGCCAACTTTTTTTCATGACGCTTTAAGACCTGGTCAATTAGGCGATGATATCTTTGACGACGTCGCCATGGACGTCGGTCAGGCGGAAATCGCGGCCGTTGTAGCGGTAAGTGAGCTTCGTATGGTCAAAGCCCAGCAGCGCCAGCACCGTGGCGTGCAAGTCGTGGATGTGGACCTTGTTCTCGACCGAGGCGGTACCGAATTCATCCGTGGCTCCGTAAACCGTGCCGCCCTTCACACCGCCGCCCGCCAGCCAGGTGCTGAACGCGCGGTTGTTGTGGTCGCGACCCGGCACTTCGAAAGCGTTGTTCGCGTTCGGCAGCTGGCGCGAGGCCGTGCGGCCGAATTCGCCACCCCACATCACCAATGTGCTGTCCAGCAGACCGCGTTGTTTCAGGTCCGTCATGAACGCAGCCAAAGGCTGGTCGATATCGCGGGCGCGATCGCTCAGCGCACGTTCCAAGTTCGAGTGATGGTCCCAGCCACCGGCCCAGACCTGCACAAAGCGGACACCCTTCTCGATCAGTCGGCGGGTGATGAGCATCTGGCGACCCTGCGTGGTGTTGCCATACATGTCGCGGATGTTCTGCGGCTCGCGGGAGATGTCGAAAGCGTCCGTCGCCTCGATCTGCATCTGGTAGGCGAGTTCGAAAGCCTGCAAACGGGCTTCCAGATTCGCATCCTTCTGCATGGAGCGGCTGTGCAGATCGTTCAACTGATGCAGCAGGTCGAGCTGCTGGCGTTGTTCCGGCAGCGAGGTGAAATCATTCTTGATGTTCTCGATCAGCTTCTCGATCGAGGTGAACTGCGTGTTGATGCTCGTCCCTTGGAAAACACCCGGGATGAACGCCGACTGCCAGTTCTGGGCTCCCCCAGGAGGCACGCCACCGGGACGCAGGGAGATGAAGCCCGGCATGTTCTGGTTGATGCTGCCCAAACCGTAGTTCACCCAAGAGCCCAAGCTCGGCATCGTGCGACGGCCGGAACCCGTGTTCATCAGGATGCTCGCAAATTCGTGGGAAGGGATATCCGTCCACATGGAGCGGATGACCGCCATGTTATCGATGTGCTCGCCCAGCTTCGGGAAGACCTCGCTGACTTCCACACCGGACTGGCCCTTTTTCGTGAACTCAAAAGGTGAGGGGAGACCCACGCCATTCGTGCCCGGCAATGGCTGGTCTGCATACTTCTGCAACATCGGCTTCGGATCCCAAGTATCGATGTGCGATGGCGCGCCCTGCGCGAAGATGTGTACCACCTGCTTGGCCTTGGCCGGGAAATGCGGCTGCTTGGCGGCCATCGGACCACCGGAAGCCGCGTGTGCTTCGGGTGACAGCTCGGACAGAAAACCGGCCAGACTCAATGCGCCAAAACCCATGCCGAAGCGGTTCAAAAATTGGCGGCGGCTGACACATAAGTCGGCCAGGCTGGGCGTGTGTTCAGCGAGATACTTGTCCTTCATAGCGATACGTTTGGTTGTTATGGTTAGGGCACAAGCCGATCCTGCTCTTTGCATGGTTGGTTGGTACGGCTTTTCAACGGGAAGCATTAACACGATTGCAGCCTCTGGCAACAGGTTTTTTGCCGGTCAGCCCCCTCTGTTTATAACCGTTTATCAAGCCCGCTTATCGTTTCTGAACTGGGTTTGGACTATCAGTTCTTTTGAAGTGGTCTGCAGGGGATTAAGCCGGTTGATGAAGGAGCTTTCGAGGGGGCGGTTTAGTCTGATTCAGGTCTTTGAATCGACCACTATCCCTGCTTCCGGTCAGGGCGTATGCATCGGAACAGGGTGGGGCGCTTATCGGTCGAATCCTTCAGGCGCCCATACCCGTTATTGTCTGTCACCACCCAGATATTTTGCCCGTCCACGGCCAGCCCCTCCATGATGCCGGTGGGGTAGAGGCGGTGATAGGCATGCTCCGGGGTGTTCTCCAGCGCTGAGATGTCGAATTCCGCCACCACCCGCTCTGTTTTCGGGTCCACCTGCAAGACCGCCCGGGCCTCCCGCATCAGCACATAGAGATGTCCGTCAAACCAGCTCAGGTCCGTGTAGTGCATGTCCCGCGCCAGTAATTGGGCGGCCCCCACGGAGAAATCGCTCAATATCTCCAACGTGTTGAGGTCCAATACGATAATGCGCCCTCGACTGCGCTCGTTCGCCATGTAAAGACGCCCGTCCCCGATGGCGATGCCTTCCCAAGAGGCATTCCGATCCGCGCTGAAATACTTCTTTACCGGCGCCCAATCGATGCCCAGCCGCTCCACCTTTTCCGTCTTCGGGTCCAGCCGCATCACCCAGCGATTACCCTCCTCACATAGGTAAATCCGCCCTGCTTCGTCCTGGGTGATGCCTTCTAGGTCCCAATGCCCCGTTTTGGCCGCCTTGAACGGCTCCAACTGCTTCGTCGTGAACCAGTTAGGGATTGCCGAAAGCGTCGCCTCCATGCCTTCCGCGGGAAAATTGACTTTATAAAGCCCCACCCGCTTGTCATTCACCGTCAACAGATCGCCATCCGGCATCAAAAGCAGCCCTGAGGCATCGAACTGCTCCTGCTCCGGCGCATTCAACCGCCACGCCTGATCCGGCTTCAGCACATAATTCTTCCGGCCGGCGGGCTTCGGCTCCGCCGCCCAAGCCTCCAGCCCGTAACCTGCCAGTCCCCCACCGAGGACACCCATGAAAGTTCGCCGATCCATTTTTGTGCCGGAAGTTAGACCAGAAAGGCAGGGGCTTGCCACGAGAAATGGGTTGTAGCGTGAAACTTGCCTGCCTTTTGAGCTTTGCACTTCGCCGGTCTATCCCTTTCTTATTTTCATAATTGAACATGTTCCAACACCATTATCTCGCCTGCGACCTTGGAGCCGAAAGCGGTCGCCTCATGCTCGGCTCGTTGCAAGCCGGGCGGTCGTTGCACGACGGGCAAATAACTCTGGAAGAGATCCATCGCTTTCCGAATCCAGTTCAGCGCGTGGGCGAATCGTTGCATTGGGACATCGCGACGTTGTTTGGTGAATTGAAGCAAGGCTTACAGCTTGCTGCCGCCCGCCAACTTCCCATCGCCAGTATCAGCACGGACTCATGGGGGCTGGATTACGTCTTGCTGGATGCCCAAGGGGAATTGATCACGCCCACGTTCCATTATCGCGATCCGCGCACCAAACGGGGTGTAGAACGCGTGTTCTCGCTGACCAAATGGGAGAATGTTTTTGCCGAGACGGGCATCCAGTTCATGCCCATCAACTCGCTTTACCAGCTCGCGGCCGAATCACCGGAGCGTCTGCGTAATGCGCGCTTGTTGCTCAGTGTGGCGGATGCGTTCAACTACTTCCTGAGCGGCAATGCCACCGTGGAGGAATCCATGGCCAGCACCTTCCAGCTCTACAATCCGCGCACGCGCACCTGGTCTGATTACCTCATCCATCTGCTCGGCCTGCCGCGAGCAGCGTTCCCACCCGTTGTCAGCTCCGGCACGAATCTCGGCCCCATCAAGCATGACCTCGCCGAAGAGCTTTCGCTGAAAAGCCTGCAAGTCATCGCCACCTGCTCGCACGATACGGGTGCTGCCGTCGCTGCGGTGCCTGCGCAGGGAAAGAACTGGGCCTATCTCAGCTCGGGCACTTGGTCGCTACTCGGCGTGGAACTGGATCGTCCTGTGCTCACCGATCTCTGCCGCACGCATAACTTCACCAACGAACTCGGCTACGGCGGCACGGTGCGTCTGCTCAAAAACATCGTGGGCCTGTGGGTGATCCAGGAGTGCCGCCGCCAATGGGCCGCCGAGGGCAATGACATCGACTACGGCACCCTCACAAAACTCGCCACCGATGCACCTCCGTTTTCAGCCATCTTGAATCTTACGGACCCGCGCTTCGTCGCCCCGGGCGATATGCCGGCGAAGATCGCTGCCTTTTGTCGCGAGACAAATCAATCCATACCAACTTCACCGGGAGCGATTGCCCGCTGCGTCTTGGAAAGCCTCGCGCTGCTCTACGACCGCACGCTGCGCCAAGTGGAAGAAGTCTCCGGATTGAAAGTAGAGGTGGTGCACATCGTCGGTGGTGGGAGCCAGAACCGCTTGCTTAATCAATTCGCCGCGAATGCCACGGGACGCAAAGTCGTGGCGGGTCCGGTCGAAGCGACTGCCCTCGGCAACGTCATCTTGCAAGCCATCACGCTGGGTCATATCCCATCGCTTGCCGCTGCCCGCGAACTGATCGGCACCTCCTTCTCCGTCCAAGCCTATCAACCTGTCGATGCCGCCGCATGGCAATCCGCTGCTCGTAAGCTGGAGCAGCTTCTAAAGAGGTAGGGCTGGCTGTCCTCAGCCGGCCGCGTCGAAGCCGCTGGCTTTCCAATCTCAACACAGGTCGTGATTACGTCTAAGACCTCACAAACCAAAGGTCCTTCTTTGGGAATGATGGCCCGCCGGTGCAACCGGCTTCGATGTTTCCCTATATTCTCCTCACTTCGCCGTTTCTCCTCTCAAAAACTCCGGCATCAATCGCACGGGTTTTACGGGCTTCGCACCTCGCTCCAGCACCTGCACCAACGCTTCACCCACCTTGCGGGCAAACTGCTGTGGTCGGCTAGTATAGCGCGCGAGTGCCGGCACCACATGTTGCAAGTAAGGATCTTCATCGCGACTGATCAGGGCGATATCCTGCGGCACTTTGAGCCCACGTCGCTGCATATGTGTAAGCACTGTCAAAGCATGTGCTGAACGCGCGATGAGAAAGGCCGTGGGTGGCTCCGCCGTCGCGAGCAGGCGATCCAGCTT
>CAZRGY010000178.1:0-7994 GCA_964599715.1 uncultured Verrucomicrobiota bacterium
ATCGCCCTCGCACCGTGCGTCTCAATGAAGACGTGCTCTCGCTGAAACCAAAGGCGATCGTGCTGCTCATCGGCACGAATGATCTGGAAGAGAAGGCGGAGCCGGAGACCATCGCGGCCAATCTGAAGCTGCTGCTGGCTGAATTCAAAAAGCACAATCCCAAGATGCCCATCATCCTGAACCAAGTGTTTCCCAGCTCCGATACGAAGAAGCGCTCTGCTGAAAAAATTAAGAAGATCAACGAACTATATCTGGCCGCCATCAAGGGTGACCCGCAGATCACGCTGGTGGAGACGTGGCCGCTCTTCGCGAATGACGCAGGTGATGCGAAGAAAGAAGAGTTTCCAGATCTCTTGCACCCGAACAAGGATGGCTACGCCAAGTGGGCGGCTGCATTGCGCCCGATTTTCTCCGTGCTTAGCTTGACTGAATCACCGGCAGATAATTTCAAGCCCGAGCCGGGTTTTGTCAGTCTCTTCAACGGCAAGGACCTCACCGGTTGGGGCTATCGCACGAATAATTTCGATGGCAAGACCATGAGTTTCGATGGCCGTTATGAGGCGAAAAACGGTGTGTTGATCGTGAATTACCCGCCGGAGTATCGGAAGATCCAGCAGATCTGGACCACGAAAGAATTCCCGAAAGACTTCATCCTGAAACTGGAGTTCCGCGCCTGCGTGAATGCCGACAGCGGCATCTTCATCCGCAAACCGCAGCTCCAATGCCGGGATTATCCCATCGCGGGTCCATACAAGGACCTGAAGAACTACAAGCCGCAGGATTGGAATGAAGTGGTGGTGACGGTGACCAATGGCATCGCCCACAGCACCTGCAACGGCGAAGTGTTGAATGCCGCCATGAAAGTTCCCGCGACCGGCCCCATCGGTTTAGAAGGTGATCGCGGCATCATGGAGTACCGGCACATCCAGTTGAAGGAGTTGCCGTAAGCGATATCGCTTAGCCTCCCTTGTGCACGAACGGCACCAAGTCGATCCGCCACTTGCCCTGTCTTTGCGGCTTATTGTTGTAACACAACGCGTGATACGCCGCGCCTAATGCCCCAGCGTATTCGCCGACTTGAGCAGGCACCACTTTGGCACGCGTTCCTGTCGGCTGCCATTCCATGGGCGCGAGGTATTCTTCCAACGGCGCAAATAAAACATCACCTGCCCGCGCAATCCCTCCACCGATGATGACCACCTCCGGGTCCAGCACATTGATGAGAGAACACACTCCCGCCGCCAGAGCTTTCACCGCCTTCAACCAGATCACCTTGGCTGCTGCATCTCCGGCACGATACGCAGCGATCAAATCATGCGTTGTGGCGAACCTACCGCCGGAACGCTCGCCGATGGTCGCATTTCCCATAGCCGCTTCCAGGCTGCCCGGTGTCCCGCAGATATCTGGTGCTCCCTCTGGATCAAGACTGATGTGCCCCAAGTGACCGGCCCGCCCCAAACGACCACGCAGGAGTTGACCATCCACGATCGCCGCACCACCCACTCCCGTGCCCAAGGTAAGCATGATGACATTCTGACATCCCTTGCCCGCCCCCATCCACACTTCACCGAGTAACGCCGCATGACCATCATTCAAGACCGGCACCGGCTTGGTCATCTGTAAATGATTCGTCCAATCCAGACCGACCAAACCAGCCAAGCGACCGGGCATATTCGCAATGGACCGTCCATCTTCCGCCGCCAAGCCGGGAGCTGAAAGCCCGATCGCGATAGGATCCTTACCCTGCTCTGCCGTGAAACCGCGCACCATGGCAGAGATGCGTTTCGCCCAATCCATGCTGTTGGCGGCATCGAAATCCTCCTGACGGCGCACCAACACTTCGCCCTTGGAAGTCACCACCACGGCCTTCACGCTCGATCCGCCGAGGTCTATGCCTAATGCATATGGTTCAGTTTTCATCAACGGGAATAAGTTGACCGGATATCCCGGAACTACAACCGCGAAGTTTACCCCTCGCCCTCGGTGATCTCCCAGCCACCATCGACCGCCAGCACCTGCCCCGTGATAAATTTCGCTTCATCCGAAAGCAAAAACACCGCCGCCGCGCTCAAATCTTCCGGATGTCCGATCCGCCCGCCATCCAATGGCTGCTTTTTCTGGATGAACTGCATGATCGCTTTATCTGTCTGTGCCCGCTGGGACATCGGAGTCGCCACCAGGCCCGGTGCCAGCGCGTTGAAGCGGATACTCTGCGGCGCGTAGTAAGCTGCTGAAGCACGGGTCATACCCACGATTCCGGCCTTCGCCGTGGCATACGCATGCGTGCTGAAAAACTTCGGTGATGGCGACCAAGCAAGCACCGACGCCAGATTCAACACCACTCCACCATTACCCTGCTTGAGAAATTGCTGCACGGCGGCACGATTCGAATAGAATACCGAGTCCAAGTTCAGCCCCATCGTGTAATTCCAGCCCTCATCGGTGCATTCGTGCAAAGGCCCATCCCCCATGCGACGCCCACTACCACCCGCCACATGATAAAGCCCATGAAAACCACCGAACTCCTTCATCGCGATCTTGATGGCCTTAACCGCCGTTGCCGACTTCATCGCATCCGCCGTGATCACCTTCGCAGATTTGCCCAATTGCTTTTGCGCTTTCAGTGAAGCCGTTCGATCGAGGCCGATAGTGACCACCTTGGCCCCTTCATCCAACATGGAGGATGCGGCCACCAGTCCGATGCCAGTGGTGCCACCCACAATGACGATGACTTTATTTTTCAATCGCGAACCCATGGCCAGAGCCTATCCGGAATTCGCTCGTGAATGCCACATTCATATTCCTCCCTTACACCAAGATATCCTTCACCACATGCCCGTGCACATCAGTGAGCCGGAAGTATCGCCCCTGATACTTGTAGGTCAGCCGCTCGTGATCGATACCCAGCAAGTGCAACATCGTCGCGTGGAAGTCATGCACGTGCACGCCCTTGCTCGTCACGTTGTAACCGAACTCATCCGTCTCGCCATACACCATGCCCGGCTTCACTCCGCCACCGGCCATCCAGATACTGAAGCAACGCGGATGATGATCCCGCCCGTAATTCGTCGCCGTCAGTTTGCCCTGCGAATAATTTGTGCGCCCGAACTCACCGCCCCACACCACCAGCGTATCGTCCAGCAGACCGCGCATCTTCAAGTCCTGCACCAGTGCCGCCGCCGGTTGATCCGTCTCCTGGCATTGGCGTTTGATGCCTGAGGGCAAACCTCCGTGCTGATCCCACCCTTGGTGATAAAGCTGGATGAACTTCACACCCCGCTCCGCCAAACGCCGCGCCTGCAAACAATTCGCCGCGAAAGAACCGGGTTTCTTCACATCCGGCCCATACATGTCGAAGACGCTCTGCGATTCACCGGACAAATCCATCACCTCCGGCACACTCGTCTGCATGCGATACGCCATCTCGTATTGGGCGATACGCGTATCGATCTCCGCATCTTGCTGCTTGGCGGCATTGTGTTCGTGCAGTTCACGCAACCGGTCCAACATCAAGCGACGTCCGTCACTGTCGATCCCGTCCGGATCGCTCAGGTAAAGCACCGGTTCCTTGCCCGCGCGAAACTGCACCCCTTGATGCCGCGACGGTAAAAATCCACTGCCCCACAGGCGCGAATAAAGCGGCTGACCCGATTTCCCTTTGGTGATCAACACCACAAAGGACGGCAGATTCTCATTATCGCTGCCCAAACCATAATGCATCCAAGAGCCGATGCTTGGGCGCCCTGACAGTTGCGAACCTGTCTGCAAGAACGTCACGGCCGGATCATGGTTGATCGCCTCAGTGAACATCGAACGCACGATGCACAGATCATCCACCACCTTCGCCGTATGCGGCAGCAACTCGCTCACCCACGCCCCGTTCTTGCCGTGCTGGCCAAACTTGTAGATGGACCCCGCCATCGGGAGCGACGCCTGATTGCCCGACATCCCGGTAAGCCGTTGCCCCTTGCGCACCGAATCCGGCAACTGCTCACCGTTCCGCTCATTCAGCAAAGGCTTGTAATCAAACGTCTCCAACTGCGACGGCCCACCGCTCATGAAGAGGTAGATCACCCGCTTCGCCTTCGGCGCGAAATGCAACTGGCCTTTGAGGATACCGTCGTCCGGCGCTTGCTTGATGCCCGCAAACGAGCTGACGGGATTCATCAAGTTCGCCAGGGCGATACCGCCCAGTCCCAAACCGAAGCGGTTCAGGAACTGGCGTCGGCTCAAACCCAGCGTATCCAGCGGACCAGTGCAAAGTGGTTGATGGTTCATACTCATCGCTTCATCACAAATTCATCAAAGTTCATCAACGTGCTCACCAGCATCGTTGTCGCCGCCACTTCTGCGGCATCCAGCGAGGCATCCTGTTTGGCCTCCCCCGTCTTCACCAGCTTCTTCGCTGCCGCCGCGTCTATAGTGAACCGCTCCTTCTGTTCGGCATACAGCCGCTCCAATATCGCCACCTCATCCTTGTCCGGACTGCGTCCCGTCAACTGGCGGAAACTCGCCATGATTCGTTTACCCACGGATTGCGGCTCCGCTTTCACCAGCTTCTCTGCCAACACCCGCGAGGCTTCCACAAATTGCGGGTCATTCAGCAACACCAGCGCCTGCAACGGCGTGGACGTCACCTCGCGCTTCGCTGTGCAGACCTCGCGCGACGTCGCATCGAAGCTCAACATGGATGGTGGTGGCGAGGTGCGCCGCCAGAACGTGTAGATGCTCCGTCGATACAGATTCTCGCCCTTGTCCTGTTTGTAACTCTTCCCCGTGCCGGATTCCTCCCAGAGCCCGGTCGGCTGATACGGCTTCACACTTGGTCCGCCGATGGTCGTGCTCAACAGACCGCTCACCGCCAGCGCCGAATCACGGATCTGCTCTGCCGTAAGCCGATGTCGTGGTCCACGCGCCAGCAATAGATTCTCCGGGTCTTTATTGAGCTGTTCCGCGTTGGGCACCGACGCCTGTTGATACGTTGCCGACATCAAGATCAGCTTGTGCATCGCTTTCCGGTCCCAGCCGGTCTCGATGTATTTCCGCGCCAGCCAGTCCAAAAGCTCAGGATGCGTCGGCCTTTGGCTCTGCGCGCCGAAATCCTCCACTGTGGACACCAACCCTTTGCCGAAGTGCAGCTTCCAGATACGGTTCACCGCCACCCGTGAAGTGAGCGGGTTCTTCGGATCCGTCATCCACCCGGCCAAACCCAACCGGTTCTTCGGATACTTCGCCGCCATGGGGAAAATGCGCTCTGGTGTCCCCGGAAAGACTTCTTCCGCCGGCGCATCATATGCCCCGCGCTTCAGCAAGTAGGTGGGGCGGCGTTTCGGCAGTTCCTTCATCACCATGATCTCCTGCACACCGTCCGCGATTTTGTTCTCGCTCACTCGCAACCGCTTCAACTCCGCCTGCGCTGCGCGATACACTTCATCGTGACGATTGAGATAGTAAGCATACAGATCTTCCTCATTCGCTACCTTCGGCACAGCGGTGGGATGCAACATCTCGCCCACCTCAAACTCCGTGAGCGCCTGGTCATAGATCGACACCTCATCAATCAAACCGTTCTTAAAACCATTATCCCGAAAGCGACCCGCCAGGGTCAGTTCGATCTTGCCCGCTTCTGCATCTCCCCATTCCGCGCGATGGATGATATCCCGCGTCAGCTTGTCCCGCACCACATCCAGCGCCAGTCGCTGTCCGTTCAGATATAGCGCCACGCCTTCCGCCTTGCTGGAACCGTCATAAGTCACCACCACATGCGACCACTCATTCAACGGCAACGCCTCTTTCGCGCGCACGCCGATGGCATTACCCGGCCAGAAATGGATCAACCCAAAGAACGGCTTGCCGTCCTCTAGCACCAGCTCATAACCACGACTTCCCGAATCCGTCCACGCCCGCGAGCGATGGAAGACCACGGCACGCGCTTGCTTCTCGGTAGGCTTTAGCCAGAGAGCGAATGAGAACGCATCTGTCCGGTTGAACTTCCCGCTACCCCGGCACTCCAGTTCATTGTCACCACTAAATTGCAATGCTTGACCATTCTTACCAGCCACTTGCTTCGGCTCATCCACCAGCATGGCCGCATTTGTCCCCATCGCATTAGGAGTCTTGTTGTCCTTCACTTCTTCAAAGGAATAGACCGCCACCGGCTTGGGCGCGACAATCGGCGCTCCGGGATTCTTCCATTGCTCGAACCGCGGCCTTGCCTCGATCGTCATCAGCTTCAGCTTGGCTTCCTGCAGCGCGATCTGCGCTTTCGCCTCCGCCGCTTTCGCCTCTTGGTCATCCTTGTAGAGATTCAGCGTTGGGGTCGGCGTCGCCCGTGTGAAATGCGAGTAAAGCCCTGATTCATCGATGTTATCGAAGAACGCCGTCAGCGAATAATAATCCTTCTGGCTGATGGGGTCATACTTGTGATCATGGCACCGGGCGCATTCCAATGTCAGGCTCAGGAACGCCGTCCCCATCGTATGCACGCGATCCGCGACATACTCGATGCGGAACTCCTCTTCGATACTTCCACCTTCATTCGTCTGACGATGTAACCGGTTGAACGCCGTCGCCAGCCGTTGTTCCGGTGTCGCATTCGGCAGCAGATCACCCGCGAGCTGCCAGGTGATGAACTTGTCGTAAGGCAGATTCTCATTGAAAGCCTTGATCACCCAGTCACGCCACGGATACATGTTCATGTCCACATCCGACTGATACCCGAACGTATCCGCATACCGTGCGAGGTCCAGCCACTCCCGCGCCATCTGCTCTCCGTATCGCGGCGATTGCAGCAACCGGTCGATCACCTTCTCGTAAGCATTCTTGGACTTGTCCGCCAGAAACGCATCGATCTCTTCCAACGTCGGCGGCAAGCCCGTCAGATCAAACGTCGCCCGCCGGATCAAATGCTCCTTCGTTGCCACTGGAGAAGGTTTCATTTTCTGCTGCTCCAATCGCGCTAGAATGAACCGGTCGATCTCGTTGTTCACCGCCCGTGTGTTCTTCACCTTCGGCGGCTTGACCTTGGCGATTTCAGTATAGGCCCAGTGCTTGCCCCATGGCGCACCCTGCTCCACCCATCGTTTCAAGATCTGCTTTTGTTCCTCGGTCAGTGGACGATGCGATGACGGAGGTGGCATCAGGTCATCCTCATCCGTGCTGAACACCCGAGCGATGATCTCGCTCTGGTCCGGCTTGCCCTTCACGATATTCGCCACTCCATCCTTCACCCGAAAAGCACCTTCTTGCGTGTCTAGCCGCAGCTTGGCCTTGCGCCCCTCTTCATCAGGACCGTGGCAGTGAAAGCACTTGTCTGACAGGATTGGTAACACATCCTTGGAGAAGTCAACTTTGCCTGTCGGACTCGCCCCACGAGCCGCCAAAAGACTCAAGCCCAGGCTGATCACTACAGCCCAAACTCGCGTCGCTATGTTTCCCGTCATGTGCATCTTTATCTAAATAACTCCACTAACTCATTGTCGCAATGGATGAAACGGTCCGCCTCATTGTAAAATCCTGCGCCCTCCGTCGCTCCCTCCCACGCCATCGAAACAAGGTAAGGATGGGCCTGCTCGCGACGTTTTGTCGGAGTTCCACGCCGTCCCAAACCAGGGCCTTCATCCCTGCCCGTCCATCTGACTGCAGAGCCCCGACCTTCCCCCTCATTCCTCTGTTTCCGTTTCTCATAAGTCTCCATTCTGCCACACATCCTCACTCCGCGTTAACCTTCCATCGGCTGCATCGGCTCCATCGTCACAAAATTTCATATTCATACCCTCAATCTGCCGGATTTCACGCCTTTGTGCTAACCTTGCGTTCCAATCCATTCACACAAAAATAAAGAGACGCCCCGTTCCCAGAGCGTCTCCTATAGTTTAATTTCTGTTTATTCTGTGTGTTCTGCGGTTTAATCTCCCCTTCACTTCGCCGCATCCCGCCACAGCCACCGCATCGTATCCGGGAAGATCGCGCCGCCGTGCTTGCCTGAATGCTTG
>CAZRGY010000179.1:0-7985 GCA_964599715.1 uncultured Verrucomicrobiota bacterium
GAGGTTGCCGAAGACGCGGCCGGTTTTGCCGCGAGTCAGTTCGGCCACGTCCGGGTTCTTCTTCTGCGGCATCAGGGAGGAGCCGGTGGTGTAGGCATCGGCGATCTTGATGTAGTTGAACTCGGTGCTGAACCAGATGATGATGTCCTCGGACAACCGGGAGAGATGCACGGCGATAAGTGCTGCAGTGGAGCAGAACTCCACCATGAAATCGCGATCGCTCACACCATCCATGCTGTTCTGCGTGACGACAGGTTTGTCATTCGCGTCCACGAAGCCGAGCAGCTTCGCGACCAGTTCGCGATCCAACGGCAGGGTGGAGCCCGCGATCGCGCCACTGCCAAGCGGGCAGACGTTCACGCGTTGAAAGCAATCGATGAGCCGGCTGTGGTCACGCTCCAGCATCTCGGCATAGGCGAGCAGGTGATGGGCAAAGTAAACGGGCTGGGCACGTTGCAAATGCGTGTAGCCGGGGATGACCACATCGCTGTTCTTAGCGCCAAGTTCCACGAGCGCCTTTTGCAAGCCCCGGATTTCCTGGCACAATTCCGCGATCTCATCGCGCAGCCACATGCGGACATCGAGCGCCACCTGGTCATTACGTGAACGTGAGGTGTGCAGCTTGGCACCAGCGGGCACGCGCTTGGTCAGCTCGGCCTCGATATTCATGTGCACGTCCTCGAGTTCTTCCTTCCACTCGAAGCGTTCTTCATCGATCTCGCGTCCGATCTCCTCCAAGCCCATCTGGATGGATGCCAGCTCCACTTTGGTCAGCACGCCGATCTTGTGCAGCATGGTGGCATGGGCGATGGAGCCCATGATGTCATGCCGCCAGAGACGCCAGTCAAAGGAGATGGACTCAGAGAACTTGGCGACCTCGGCGGCGGGGCCGCTGCCGAACCGACCTGAACGGGATACCGGACTTTGCTTGCTCATGTTCGTAAAAACGTGATGCAAACTGTGCGTTCAGGCACCTGGAATGTCACGACGGAAACTGCCCAACTCTTATTTCAACGAGTCTTTGCCATCCGTCACCCATTCCAGGTTGAACCGGGCGAGGGTGAGGTGCTTGAAGGCGAATCCGCCGAAATCCGTCTTCTCCCCACGGCCGTAGAAGCAGAGGATGGTACCTTTTTTGGAGACCCCCAAGTCGCTGTAACCGCTGTATCCGGGGTCCAGCACCTTGTTCACGGCCCACGTCTTGCCTTCGTCATAACTGAGCTTCACGGAGATGTTCTTACGGTCGCGACCTTTACCGGGGGCTTCCTTGCCATCGGCACGCGCGAGATTGTCCGGGTTCGAGAAGAGGATGCGGTTTTTGCCACCCTTCTTCTCGGTGGAGAGGCGGATGATTCCGCCCATGCAGATGGGCTCGAGCAAAGCATCGTCAAATTTAGGCGTGCTCCAGCCGGTCGCACCGTCCTTGCTGATGGTCACGAGACGACGATGAGCCTTCGACTCGCTCCGTGCATTCAACATCACACTGCCGTCGGCCAGTTCGATGGCCACGGTCTCATTCGGGTTGATCCATTCATCCGTGCAGGGGATGGCGATATCGCCCGCTTTCCAGGTCTTGCCTTTGTCATCGCTGTAGATGGTGGCGGTGACGGATGGCCGGTGGGCATTGCCACCCGTGCCGGTGGAGAGCCAGACGGGTACGACGAGGCGTCCGTTCTTCAATTGGATGCTGTGGTTGGGGCCGGTCGCGAGCACCTTCCAGTCATACTCAGAGCGGAATTTTTCAAAGACACCGGTGATCTCCACCGGGGTGCTCCAGGTCAAGCCATCGTCCTTGCTGCGTTGGTAGAAGCAGCGCATGTACTCCATGCAGAAAAGCATGTGCACCGTGCCGTCCTTATCCGCGATGAGCACCGGGTTGTTGTAGGTCACGTCGTTGGGGTTGACGGACTTCAGCCGCAATGCGAACGGGTTCTTGGTTTTTGGTCCCGGCACGTCGGCGATCTTTTTTGCTTCGCTCCAGGTCTTGCCATCATCTGTCGAGCGGCGCAGCAGGATGTCGATGGCATCCCAGTCGCCGCCTTTTTTCCGGGCTTCCCCCCAGGCGAGGATGGTGCCTTTGGCGGTCACCAGAACTCCGGGGATATGGTAGAGGGCGTAACCGTGGTCGCCGGAGCTGAAGAGATCCATCTTTTCCAGACTGGGAGCGGCGGCGTCCGCGGACTGGCTCAGGCTTGCGGACAGCAACAGGGCCAGGGATAAAAATGCTTGGGCAAACTTTTTCATGGCTGATGCCTTGAAATATGCCCCCTGATGAAAAGGACGACAACGACCGCTTGCTGGTAAGTTCTGTTTACCAGCAGGCTAAAGCTTCAGCTTCAGCAAGCCGACTTCCAAGGCCAGCGCTTCCTGCACATTCGTGAAGAGCAGCCGCTGCAGCCGCTCCAGATGGGTGAGATTGGCGAGAGCGTCCGTGGGTTGAAGCTTGTCGGCGATGGCGCCGGTCACGGCCTGATGTTGGGGGAAAGTGAGCAACTCATCCCCGGCCGTCACCGTTTGCAGCCAGACATCACGCAACCACCATTGCAACGCGTTCAGCATTTCGGAGCGTTGACGGCGGTATTCCGCCTCGATGGAGGCTTTCAGTTCATCCTCCCACTTGTCTTTCAGGTCCGCTTCCACATCGGTATAGCGGTTCAGTGGGGAGCGGGCTGTGAGCTGTTCCTCGATGGTTTCCTTTGAAGCCGCCAGTTGCTTGAGCAGTGTGCCGAGCAGACGATAGCGAGCGAGCAAGCCGCCTTGTGCTTCCGAAACGGTGGTGGCGAAGGCGTCCAACCAGTCAAGCTGGGCCGGGGAAAACTTCTGGCCATTGGTCGCGAAGGTCAGGCGGATGCAGCGGGAGAGAATGGTATCCAGCAAGCGATCCGGCTCGGTGGAGAGCAGGATGATGACCGATTGCTTGGGCGGCTCTTCCAGGGTTTTCAGGAAGGCATTGGCGGCCTGCACATTCAAGCGGTCCGCTGCCACGAGCACCCCGACCTTGTATTCCGCCTCGGTGGGTTTCAGGTTCACCGTCTGGATCAGTTCGCGCACCTGTTCCACCGAGATGATGCGGGTCTTGGATTCCGGGCGTAACCACTTCACATCCGCGTGATTGCCCTCCTGCACTTTGCGGCAGTTCACACACTGCTCGCAGCAATCGACCGGCACCCCGTTGGTGGCGCGGGCGGGCGGATTCTGGCAGTTCAACGTCTTGGCCAGCGTGCGGGCCACGGCTTCGAGTTCATCCAGTTGATCGCCGGTGAAGAGATAGGCATGCGCGAGCCGCCCTCGCTCCAGACTGCGCTGGAGCAGGGTGACCACCTGCTGTTGTCCGCCAAAGGAAGCGAATGCCATGCGCGTAGTCTAGGACAAGCAGAGGAAAGGTCCAGCCGCTAAGCTTGTTAGGTTCCGCCTAAGAATTTAAGGAACTGTTGGCGGATTGGTAATGTTGGTTTGAGAAGTATGTTCAGCAGGGGCGGGTTTCACCCGTGGATCAGGACCGAATTCGGTGCCAGCATCGGGTGGAATGAAAAGCAGCAACAATGATGCATGTGGGATAGCAAAAACACCGATGGCAAACCAGCCGCTATAGCCCATGTCATGCAGGCGTTTCACGGTGGGTGGGATGAGTGCCAAACGGACCAGCAGCGCTAACAGGGACAGGTCAACTTGGGTCAAGCCTTGGAGGTGGCTCAAGATTTGCAGGATAACCGTGGCGATCAGGGCTACATAGATGTATTGCCGCCGCCGCATGCGGCCTTCCAGTGAGAAAAACGACTTCCAATCCACGTGCGCAATTTTTCAGACAACAAGGGTAAGAGCAATATCGTTCTTACCCTGCATCAAGGTGGATTGGTCATTATCTTATTCTTGAGTTCAGGCATAAACTCCATGAAGTCGGATTCCCAATCTTGGTAGTGATCACGTAAATCTTTTACCGCCGCTTGCAAAGCCATCGGACGGCGCAGGCGCTCTGTCAACCTGCCGGACAGGCGCTCCAGCACATCCTCAATCCCGGCGATCTCCCGATAGGAGGTCAGCCAGTCATGCTCGATGATCCGTTCCAGTGTGATTCGTGCCTCCTCAGGCAATGTAGCTGAATATGGCTGGAGTTCAGCGTAAGCACCGTGGGTGAATTGTTCCAAGGTTGTGTCCGCAAAAAGGCTCCAGTTCCGCGCCAGATAATGATCGTAAAACACATCCACGAGAATTCCGCTGAAACGGCGTTGCTCCGGGCCGATGCGTTGGCGACTGCGTTTAACAACCGGATGGGATTCGGCAAACGCATCAATGGCTTGATGGCAGGCCATACCGCGTTTGAAGGCGGCACTCATCCGCTCCCTATCCGCGCCGCGCACCTGATCGGCCAGCAGGTTGCCCAGCCGGAACTCCTTGTCCGGCTCTGAGAGATAGAGATGGGCAAGCCAGTTCATGCTTGTATCTCGGCCTGTGCCAAAGTGCGCCGAGGCCCGGGGATGTAAGTGAACAAGGCTGTGATTACCGCAATAGTAAGTATATAGATCAGTTCTGCCGCCAAGGGAACGAATTGATTTACTGATGCAAATGACGACCATGACCAGTTGAAAGAACGTAATGCCAGAAGCGTGATGTGCAATGCCGATACCGCAATAAAAGCTCTGTATCCCGTTGTTGGAATTGCTGCTGAACGGAACCACTGAGCAGCCCAATAGATTGCGGGAGCCTGAACTATTAGCTGTAACATGTAGTGCTGGAGGATCAGATGATTTCTCTCAGCTTCTTCCACCTGATCGATGAGGACGAAATGATGTGGATTGAAATGGTGCAGCAAGAAGACTCCGACCGTTCCCAATAGCCACATCCCAGCCAAACCCACTCCGATTGAAAGAGGTGCGTATTTAATGGCCGTTGTGTCTTTGGAAACCATGTTCTCACCTTTTATGGTTCCCCGTTTATAACATTGATTCCTATGATGGTAACTATTTTTGACGGGAGTAATTGTAACTATTGCAGTTGTTGTGACCGATTACCCAGCCCAAGTTGATCTAGAAGCTGGATGATTGTGTCTTTACCACTTCACCCGCATATACACCGAACCGAAGGCATCATGCTCGGTCTGCTGCTTGAACTCCTGCGTGCGAAACACAAAGGAGTATCCGGCCTCAAAATACTTGAACGTGCCGACCATGCCCCAGCGCAGATCGGCGACCAGCGGCTCGCGGTCAATCGTGTGCGGATTGGAGTAGAACATATTTCCATCGATAAAGGTGTTGTAAGCCACGGCCCGTCCAGAAGCGGCCCCATAGACATAGAAACCCCAGTGCGACTCCCGAGTGGGTGAAGGACCGCCTGCCACGATGGAGAGCGAGTCCACCTGTTGGATGCCGAAATCATCCGGCAGATTCCATCCGAACCGCACAGTGCCGCCTACTTGGGCCGCTGTGAGCGGATTACCCACGCTCAGGCCGACATCCGGGATGAAATCCGCATTCCAGCGATAGCGTTCGCCCAAGCGATACATCCAGAAGCGTTGATAACGCAACGCGATGGCCGGTTCATTCTTCAACTGGTAATGCCAGCCTTCCGGCAGACTGAAATCACGGATCTCGTGCACCCAGATCTGGGCCTCCTTGCCCAGCGACCACGGCCCGATGATACCCATCAGCAGCGAGATGTTCTCCATCGTCGGAGTCTGGCTTTTCAGTGTTTCGCCGCGACGTTGCAAATTCAGGCCGAAATAGAGCCAGCCCGCATAGGGCCGGTCCGCGGCTTGCAAGGTGGAGATGCCGGTATCCTTGGGCGTGTAGATGTTCTGCCCGATCTCGTAGCCGATCCGGTAAGACTTGGGATCAAAGCCCCAGACCATGTGCGTCTTGCCCATCCTTTCCAGAAAGTGGGCGTCCTCGGGGAACTGGTCGGCGATCTTCTTGTCACCCGTCAGATAGGACAACCGCAGGCCTTGCGTGTAATGCCGGTCGGTGTTCACGAAGAGATCGTTCTCTTCGATGACTGTGAAGCTGGGGCCCTGGTTGTAATCCCGGTCGAAATTTTCGGCCGCCTGAACATTGAGGCCGAGGGTTAAGACGAGCAGGGAGAGACCATGTCGGATGGTTGGCATAATCGGGTGGGGTGGCGTTTGCTTCCTCACAGCCACAGAATTAACAGGCGGCTCAGGGTTTTTCCAGCGTTACATCACCGCCGATGATCCGCTCCAAGTGCCCGTGCTCGGAGCGAAGGAGCAGGGCGCCATCGCTATCTAATGCCTCGGCGCGGCCTTTCAGCACCTTCAATCCCAGATTGATGCTGACTTGCCGGCCTACCGTGATGCAGCGTTGTTCCCATTCATCCGCGACTGCCTCAAAGTTGCCCCGGCCGATCCGGTCGTAGTCGAATTCCAATTCCCGCAGCAGCGTGGCCGCCATTTGGGCGCGATCCAGCTTGTGCCCGGTTTCGATGCACAACGAGCTGGCGATCTGCCGCAGTTCGGGCGGCATATCTTTTTCTTCCAGATTCACATCCAGTCCGATACCGAGCGTCACGTGCTTCACGGTATCCAATTCCGCACTCATCTCAGTGAGCACGCCGGCGACTTTGCGGCCTTTGATCCAGATATCATTCGGCCATTTGATGTCTGGTATCAGCCCGGTCTCCTTTTGGATGGCACGGACCAGTGCCGTAGCGGCGATGACGGTGATCTGGGTGACAGCCGTTGGTCGCAGCTTGGGCCGTAACAGGAGGGAGAACCAAAGGCCCTTGCCCGGCGGAGACATCCAGCGGCGTCCCATGCGGCCACGGCCTTTGGATTGTGATTCGGCAAAAACCACCACACCCTCGCTTACTCCATCGCGGGCGAATTTCTCCACGACATCATTGGTGGAGGTGGTTTCCTGAAAGACCCGGATGTCACGTCCCACAATGCGATTATCCGGCAGTCGCGAAATGAGGTCATCTGCATGCAGCACATCAGGCACAGAGATCAGGCGGTAACCATGATGCGGGCTGGCCTCAATCTCGTAGCCCAACTGGCGCATCTCCTCGATGCGAGCCCAGACGGCAGCACGACTGACGCCTAGTGAATTGGCCAAGTCGGTGCCGGCTACCGAACCGTCTTTGGCGGCTCTCAGAGAGGAAAGGATGCGCGCATCGAGCGACATGCCCTATTAATGACCGACAACCGAGGCGGGTGCCGAGACAAAATCGAGCGCGATATCGGCGGCGATGGCGGAATGGGTGAGTGCACCCACAGAGATGTAATCCACACCGGTCTCAGCCACCGCCCGGATGGTCTCCAAGGTGATGCCGCCACTGGCTTCGGTCTTGGCCCGACCATCAATGATTCTCAAGGCTTGGCGGATCGTATCCGGTGGCATGTTATCCAACATGATGATGTCGGCTCCAGCTTCCACGGCCTCGCTTACGTCATCTAAAGTGTCAGCTTCTACCTCGACCTTGAGATTCGGGGATGTCTCCCGGCTGCGACGCACTGCTTCGATGATCGCTCTGGGAGTTTGCTGGCGTATCGCGGCCAGATGGTTGTCTTTGATGAGGATCAGATCAAACAGCCCCACGCGGTGGTTCACCCCACCGCCGCAAGCCACCGCATACTTCTCCAGCTTGCGCCAGCCCGGAGTCGTTTTGCGGGTATCCAAGATCTTGGCTTTGGTGCCTTCGATCGCTTTCACGTAGCGGGCGGTCTGCGTGGCCACGCCGGAGAGACGTTGCACGAAATTCAAGGCGGTACGTTCAGCGGTCAGGATGCTGCGAGCCGGACCTACGATGTGCAGCAGTTCTTCACCGGCATTTACCTGTCGCCCATCCGATTTGTTGCTGACCACAGTGATGTTGGGATCCACTTCCTGAAAAACCATTTGGGCAATCCCCAGTCCGCATATCACCATATTTTGCCTCGGCACCATCATTGCCCGGGCTTCCATTTCAAATGGGACGGTGGCGATGGAAGTAGCATCACCGTGTCCGATGTCCTCTTCCAAGGCCATCTTGATCAA
>CAZRGY010000180.1:0-7980 GCA_964599715.1 uncultured Verrucomicrobiota bacterium
ATTACGTGATGACGTTGATCGACCAAGCAGCCGCCATGGGCTGCCCGCGTATCATCGGGCCTATCTATTCCGTGGTCGGCAAGGCCGATGCCGTGGAGCCGGCCCAGCAGAAGGTGGAGTTCGATCTGGTGGTGAAGAACCTCAAGCCGATCGCCAAGTATGCGGAATCCAAGGGCATCACGCTGTGCATCGAGCCGTTGAACCGTTTCGAGACGGACTTCCTCAATACCTGCGACAAGGGCCTGAAGCTCATCAAGGCCATCGGCAGCAAGGCGGTGACGCTGCATCTCGATACGTTCCACATGAACATCGAGGAGAAGAATCAGGCAGCAGCCATCATCAAGGCGGGCAAGAAATTGGGTCACTTCCATGCGTGCGGCAGCGATCGTGGCACGCCGGGTGGCGATCATATCGACTGGAAGCCGATCGTGGCCGCGCTGAAGAAGATCAACTACCAGGGCGACGTGGTGATCGAGTCCTTCACGACGGATGTGAAGGTCATCGCCCGCGCAGCGGCCATCTGGCGCAAGATCGAGCCGAACCGCAACGACATCGCGGTGAAGGGTCTCGCGAACCTGAAGAAGTTCTTCAAGAAGAAGTAAGGCCCGCACGGATGCGCGGGAATGACGAATTCCTAAGCACGAATGTCGAAGCCCCGGGTGAGGAAATCATCCGGGGCATTTTGTTTCCATATAAAGCGATGACGATTGGCTTGCTCACTCCTCACCCCGGCCCTCTCCTCGTTAGAGGAGAGGGGGTGGAAACTCTTGGCGTGAATGGGATGTGCTGAGATTTGAAAGGGCAGGTGCCTCGGCGGCGGCCCGCTGAGCCCCCGACACCGAATCGGGGCAAGCCGCGGGCCCTACCGTTGCTCGTCACTTCTTCTTAAGGGACGAGAGGTATTCTACCAAGTCCACCAGTTCTTGCGTGCTCATGGTCATCTGGAGGCCGGCGGGCATCACGGAGAGTTTCAAGGTCTGGCGGCTCTTGAGGTCGTTCTTGGCGATCTTGCGGATGAGGCCGCTGGCGTCTTTCACGCTGAGTGAGTCGGCGGTTTCACTGACGATGAGGCCGTAGAGTTCGTCGCCGTTCTTCAGCTTGATCTCCCATGATTCGTAGCCGAAGGAAATGCCGGCGCTCGGTTCGAGGATGGCTTCATAGAGGGCGTCCTTGCCGAGCTTGGTGCCGATCTCGGAAAGTGCCGGGCCGAAGTCTTTTCCTTTGCCATTTACTACGTGGCAGTTGGCGCAGGTGGATTGTACGCGGAAGAAGACGCCTTCGCCCTTTTTCACATCGCCCTTTCTGGCCAGCAGTTCGCTGACGGGTGGCAATGGCTGAGCGCTGCCGGACAAGGGGGGCGGTAAAATCTCAGCGGCATCCTGCTGGATGTTCGGGAAACGGGAGGCGTTGAGTTCAGAGGTGGCCACGAAGCGGAGGTCGGCGGGGAGCTTGTCCTCCTTGGCCAGCTTGAGCACGGCTTGGGCTCCGGGCTGGACTTTCGCCGCGCCTTTCAAAGCCTGTCGACGGATGGCGACGTCACGTTTCATGTCCGTGACGATGGGGACGAGCAGGGTTTCGGCGTTCTTGCCGCCCGCATTGCCAGTGGCGTCGATGAGATTGATGACGCGGGCGGTATTCGTCTTGGTCAGTTCTGATTGGATGAGGGCGAGGCCGTTGTTGGAATACAGGGCGCGCACGGCGTCGGTGCCGAGTTGCTCGTTCGGTTTTTGGATGGCGAGTTCGAGCAGGTCGGGATTGCGGTCGGTGACTTTGAAGCGTTGCACGAGTTCCACGAAATCAGCCGTGCCTTTGGAGCTGTCGAGCACGCGGGTGAGGGCGGCTTTGAGTTCAGGCTGGGCATTCACCTTGTCTGCCGGGAGACGGCTGAGGGCTTCACTGATGATGGCGAGCTGGTTCGTGTCAGCGGCGGTGAGGGTGCCGAGGGTGAGGCCGAGAGCAACAAACGTTAGCGAGAGAAACTTCATAAGATACAGATGCGATAGCGTTGTCACTTGATGGTGGTCAGGACTTGGACGAGGGCTTTTTCTTTTTCGGTGCCTTCGAAGTAATCCATCGCCCGGAAGTAGCGGGGCCATTCGTCTTTTTCTTTCTGGCGGGCGATGATGAGTTTGGCGAGCAGGGCGGGGGTCTGGGTGGAGCGTGAACGCCAGATGATGTCGCGACCGGCAGCGGTGTTCCAGTTATCGCCCACGGCGGCGAGCCAAGCAGCGAAGTATTTGTCCCATTGCTTGTCCGCCCCGATGCCGAGAGCCTCGAGATACCAGCGGTCTTTGCCGTCATACTGCTGCGCGAGTTTGGTCCAGAGCGGAGCGGCTTCGGGGGATTGGTTGTGGCGCAAGGCGATGGCGCATTCGCGGCGCACCTGCGGGCTGGGATCATCCGCCAACGTGCTGATGGCGGTGATGAGATCGTAGGTGAGTTCGCTACCGAGAGTGTTCACCGCATCGCCGACGGTCTGCTTCTTGCCGCCAAGGGCATTGAAGAGGGTATTCACGGCGGTTTTGGCCGCAGCGTTCTTGAGCTGCTTTTTATCGTTCAGCGCGGCTTCGTTGATGCGCGCCCAATCAAGCTGTCGGGCAATGCGCAGGGCGGTGATGCGGATATTAGCATCGTTATCGCGCAGGGCTTCGACAACGTAGGTGCGTTCCTTGCCGGGAATACGGGCGAGAGCGTTCAAGGCGCGGGCGCGCAGGCGGGAGTCATTGCCGCGCCAGACCTTTTGCAGCTCGGTTTCCGCCGAAGCACCCAACTGGCGGAGCTTTTCCCAAGCGAGGTAACGGGTGGCGAGGTTCGGTGATTGCAGCGCGGCGACCGCACCAGCGGCGGTGTCGAGATTCAGCTTGGGGATGGAAGGCTTATGGCCGGGAGGGGCGATGCGGTAGATGCGGCCGCGCATCTTGGCGAGTTCGCGGTCGGCCATGTTATGACCGCCGACACCGGCGTCATTCCAATCGGCGACATAGACAGAGCCATCGGGCGCAGTGGCGACATCGGCGGGGCGATACCAGGAATCCGTGCTGGTGAGGAGGTCCACCATCTTGCCCTGATAACCCGCGCCGTCGTTTTGCACGGGATAGGCGCGGACAGTGCGCGGGCCGGCATCGCAATGGATCATCTGGCCTTGGAATTCTTTGGGCAGCAAGGTGCCCTCGTAGATGGTGATGCCGGTGGGGGAGCCAGAGCCGGTGAAAATCAGATTGGGGACGACCCCGGGATCGTTCTGGTGCCAGTGCTGCGAGGGGACTTCGCGTTCCATATTGGTGCGCGGCGTGCGCCAACCGGCCCCGGTGAGTTCCTGACGGTAACCGTAGTTGCCGAATTCCATGACGTAATTGATACGCACACCCTTGTTGCCGTCGTCATCGTTGTCCGACTGCCAGAGCGTGCCGAAGGAGTCGATGGCGGTCTCGTAGTTGTTGCGGAAGTTCCATGCAAGCGTCTCCAGTTCGCTGCCATCCGGATTGCAGCGGAAGATGACGCCCTCCTGATAAGGCTTGCGGCTGTTGTTCACGAGGTTGCCCGCCTTGTCGGTGACGGGCTCCAGTTCGAGATTGGTGATGGGGCCATTGAGCGGGACGGTGGAGCTGCCTTTCGGGCGGCGGAGGTCTTTGAACTCGTTGCCGCAGTTGAAATAGAGTTTGCCATCCGGGCCGAAGATGAAGGCGTGCATGGCGTGGTCGTGATCGCCTTTGGAGCCGTCGTGGAAGAGGACTTCGCGGGTGTCGGCCACGTCATCGCCGTTCGTGTCGGTGAGCACGAAGGCGTAAGGGGAGGAGGAGACGATGACCTTGTTGCCCAGCACGCAAATACCAAGGGCGGCATTGATGGAGGGGTCTTGGTAGAAGACTTTGGATTTGTCCGCCTGACCGTCGCCGTTGGTATCTTCGAGGATGACGATGCGGTCGCCGCCTGGGCGTTGCACACCCCATTGTTTGTTCATGTGCGGGGAGACGCGGTAGTTCGCGCCTTCGGTGACCCAGACGCGGCCTTGGGCATCAATGTCGAGATCGGTGGGATTCACGATCATCGGCTCGGAAGCGAAGAGCGTGGCGTCGAGGCTGCCGGGAGTGATGAGCTTCTCAGCATCTTGCGCGGCGGCTTCCGGTCCGGAGCCGCGTTCACGACCGGCCATCGCCGCGCCATCGCGGGCCATGTTCTGGTAGGCGGCGGGCGGGCGATCGCCGAACACGAGAAATTCCACGGTGGAACCACAGCCTTGATCGGTGCCGCCGTTATCGAGTCCGGCCTTGGCTTTGAAGCGGGTGAAGCCCATGTCCAAGATGTCATACGCGATGACCGAGGGGGCATGGGTGCCGATGCCGTAGGCGATAGTTTGGCCGCCAATTTTCATCGGCTTGCCGCCGACATTCAGATTCACTCGGGTCTCGCCGAAGCCTGAAGTGGCAGTGCGCCATTTGAGGTCGGTGAGCTTGGTCTCGCCTTTGGGACCGATAAGGCGCGGCTCCACCCAGTTAGCCCAATCGCAGCCGAAGCCGTCGTCACCGGGCGTGATGACGAGCCAAAGTGAGGACGCTTTCGAGATGTCCACGTCGATCTCGACGAGGCCTTTACTGATGACGCCGCTCTTGTAGAGGGGATCGGCATTGCGGCCGGCTTTGGGGGCGGCGGCGGAGAAAGCGGTCACGGTCGCAAGACAGAGAAGGCTCGTGAGCAACAGGGTTTTCATTGATAGGATACCTATAATTGAGGCGGGTGAATGGCTCAAGGAAAGACGCGAAGGTGCCGTATTGCTTGCGGGGTTGGGGGCGGTATGCTGCGCGCGTGCGTAGCATTGGACATAGGCTGGCGGCGTGTATCGCGTTGATGGTGTCTTTGGTGACATTGCAGGCGGGGACGACGAATATCGTTGGCGATCTGCTGGTAGAGGCGGCGCGGTTGGAGACGTTCAGCAAGAACCTCTATGGCCAGAACTCGAACAACTACACGGCGCCGTTGACCGCCGAGTGGGAGCAGTTCCGCGATGCGGCGACCGCGCTGTTGAATGGGAACTATGCGACGGCGGAATCCCTGGCGGCACCGTTGGATTACCAACTCGTTTATTTCCAGCACACGAATCCGGTGACGGGGCTCGTCGGGTTGCGATGCATCGAGGATGAGAATGGGCCTTTGCGTGGGTGGGGCACATTTTTTGTGAACACGAATGCGGCGGTGAATGTGTTGGTGGAGGCACCGCATCCGCAGGCGGACTTCCGGAGCCCGCAAACGGCGGCAGAAATGTTCGTCAAGTCGGGAGCGATGGGACTGCTCATCGCCGGGGCGAACCGGCATGTGAATGGTGACAGCACCGGTGACCCGTGCGATTTGACGAACATGATCTTTCACGCGGTGCACGTGGCATGGAACGGGGTCAGTGGTGAGAATGTCGCGTGGCAAATCCATGGCTTCAGCGTGGTCGGGCATGAGGAATTTCCGGAGGGGACGCTGGCGGTGCTTTCGACGGGGAAGGGTGGTGACAATTTCATGTCCACGAATGTTGTGCGGTTGGATGAAGTGCTGGAGGTGAACGGGGTGAAATCTTACGCCTACAACAAGAACCTCGCCGATCATGATCCGCTGAACCTGCTGGTGAATGAGGGGGTGCCGGGACAGACGTTCACGAATCTCGGAGCGCGTTCCAATGTGCAAGGCATTTACAGCCGGGGCATCGGCGGGGAGTTTGTGCATGTGGAGTTGGCGACGTTTTTGCGAACCAATGCACCTGCACGGACGCTCACAGCAGATGCTGTGGCGGCGGCGATGCTGCGCTTTCGCACAAACGCGTTAGGTGCGCCGGCGGCGTTCAGCTTGGTGCCGCAAGCTCCGGTGAATGGTAACGTGGTTTGGGATGTACCGACGGAGAGCCGACATCCGTATTTCATCGAGTTCCGGACGGAGCTGTCAGCGGGTGCGTGGCAGAGCTTGTATGCGTTTCCCGGGGAAGGGACGGCGCGGAGGTTCACCAATTCGGTGGCGGGCCCGACCGGGTTCTATCGAGTCCGGGGAGAATGAAATATGTATCAGCTTGGCTATCTCGCAGAGCATCTGGAGTTCATACCCACGATCGCGCAGTGGCATTTTCAAGAGTGGGGGCATTACGGCGTGGAAGATTCGTTAGAGCGGCGGGTTGAGTGGTTGACGGAAGCGGCGAACCGGCAGCAGGTGCCGACGGTGATCATAGCTTCTGAGGGGATAAAGTTCTGGGAACGGCGATGCTGGTGGAGAGCGACATGAAGATCCGCCGAGAGCTGACACCTTGGGTGGCGAGTGTGTATGTGGCGGCCGAGGAACGCGGGAAAGGCATTGGTGCGGCGCTGGTGCGGCGAGTGACGGAGGAGGCAAAGGCGCTGGGGTATGCGAAGATCTATCTTTTCGCGTTCGATGCCGAGAAGTATTACGCGCGGATGGGATGGCAGTTGCGGGAGAAAGTAGAGTATCTGGGTGTGGAGGTGGCGGTGATGGAGAGGGATTTGTGAGGTGACAGAGGGAAGGTATGAGAAGTGATTGACGTGTAACATGCTCAACAAGGATCAGACACGATTGGTCATCGGATATTGAGGCGGCTTAAAAGCCGCGCTCCATAAGCAAGAACGCCGCGGCTTGAAAGCACGCGGCGTTAGCGGGCGGTAAGATGGAGCGGCAAATTTGTCTTACTTCTTAACCGGCGGTTTTGGCGCGGGCTTGGGGTCGAGGTTCTGCATGAGTTCTTCCTCGGTGACTTTCGACTCCACGCCGTTCTTCGGGACCTTGCCTTTGGCGAGCCAGACGAGGGCATTCAGCACGACTTTGCGCTGGTTATCGTTGCCCCAGTTCAGGTGGAAGTGACCGCCGGTGAAGCCGAAGGCGCGGCCACCATCCGGGCGTTCGTAGGCCCACATCATGGTCTCATCGCGGCCTTTGGCGGCCTGGATGTGGGGGTAGGGGCCCTTGGGGTAAACATAGGGGCCGTCGCGGGTGGCATCAGAGGGCTTGGCGACGAGGATGGGGGTGAGGCCTTTCGGGTCCTCGTTCCAGCGCATGTTGAAATACCATTCGTCCTTGGTGGAGAAGGGTTTCACACCGTTAGCGATGGGGTGTTTCGGGAACTTCTCGTAGTTGGCGTCCCAGATGGGGTTGCAGGAGTAGGAATTTTCGTAGTGACCGCCGAGCCATTCCTTGAACTCTTTGCCGGCTTGGGCGGGCACGACTTCCACACCGTAATGGCCGCAACCGAAACCGACGCCGCGAGCGACGAGTTTGCGGAGGGTCTCGAGGTGATTATCCACCACGGCGGGATGCTTGCCGCCGCCATCGGCGTAGATGAACACGGCATCGGCGTCATCGAAGGTCTTTTCATCGCTCACCCAGCCGTTGGTGTGGACCTCGACGGTGAGGCCGGGGAAGCCTTCCAGGCACTTCTGGAGGAGCAGTGAGCCCGCCCGGAACTCGTGCATGAGGGGCGGATGGCTGGGCTTGCCGGCGATGATGACGAGTTTGCGGTTCTTCTCGGCGGCAGTAGCAGTCAGCGAGGTGGCCATGAGGGCCAGCAACAACAGGCTTAAAATGCGTTTCATAGATGCGGTCTAATAAGGTGACGAGCGGAGAGGGTAAGGTATTCAGGGGATGGAGGAAAGGGGGAAACGTTCAACTTCCAACGCTCAACTTTTAACGTCCAGAGGGGGAAATGACGAATGGGGAAATAGAAGCTTTGGGCGTGAGCGTGCTCCAGGCGTTTGGATCGTTTTGGCTTCGACGGCGGCCGGGTGAGTCCAGCCAACCCTACCTTTACGTGGTGGTTGCTTGGGTGGGGTGGATGTGGTATTTACTCAAACTAGGAATCCATCCATCAGGCCATGAGTGTACGTGCCCAAAAGGCGGAGCTGTCTCCACTAATGTTGGAAGTGGGAGGGCGTTTGTTTCCGCGGCTCTACAAGCGGCATGGGGATTTGCGGAGTCAACATGAGGTCAGGAAGTGGGCGGAGT
>CAZRGY010000181.1:0-7899 GCA_964599715.1 uncultured Verrucomicrobiota bacterium
CCTCTTGGGGTTATCAGGTCACGGGCTTCTACGCGCCGACGAGCCGTTATGGCACGCCGGAGGATTTTCAATTCCTCGTCAATGCCCTGCACGAAGCGGGCATCGGTGTGATCGTGGACTGGGTGCCGGCGCATTTCCCGCGTGATGAATGGGCACTGGCCAAGTTCGATGGCACGGCACTCTATGAGCACGAAGACCCACGACAGGGTTCCCATCAGGACTGGGGCACGCTCATCTTCAACTTCGGCCGGCATGAAGTGCGTAACTTCCTCACGGCAAACGCGCTCTTTTGGTGTGAACGGTTCCACATCGATGGTCTGCGCGTCGATGCGGTGGCTTCCATGCTGTATCTGGATTATTCGCGTAAAGACGGCGAGTGGGTGCCGAACAAGTATGGTGGCCGGGAAAACCTTGAGGCCATCGATTTTCTACGGGAGTTCAATCATCTCGTGCACACGGAGTGCGAGGGCGTGGTGACCATCGCCGAGGAATCGACGGCTTGGCCGTTGGTGACGCGCCCGCCGTATCTTGGCGGTCTCGGCTTCAGCCTGAAATGGAACATGGGTTGGATGCATGACACGTTGGGCTATTTCATGCGCGAGCCGGTGCATCGCAAGTATCATCAGAACGACTTGACGTTCGCGATGCTCTATCATCACAACGAGAACTTCATGCTGCCGCTCTCGCATGACGAAGTGGTGCATGGCAAAGGCTCGCTCATCGGGCGTATGCCGGGAGATGACTGGCAGAAGTTTGCGAACCTGCGCTGCCTGCTGACGTATCAATGGATGTTCCCGGGAAAAAAACTGATCTTCATGGGCGGCGAGATCGGCCAGCCCAAGGAATGGAACGCGAATTCTCAACTCGACTGGTGGTTGCTGGATGCGGGCCCCTACCATAAGGGCACACAAAGGCTCATGGAGGATTTGAACCGGCTTTACCGCGAGCGACATGCACTCTGGCAGACCGATTACGACGGCGGCGGGTTCCAGTGGATCGATTGCGCGGATAACGAGAACAGCGTGCTGTCATTCCTGCGCCGTGACGAGAACGGCGGGGGCGAGGTGGCGGTGATCATGAACCTGACGCCGGTGGTGCGTGGTGAATACCGCATCGGCCTGCCCAAGAGTGGGCATTGGCATGAGGCGCTGAACACAGATGCTGGTATCTACGGCGGCACAAATGTGGGCAATGCCGGTGGAGTCATGGCGGAGGCCTATCAAGTGCATAGCCAACCCTACTCGGCATCGGTGACGTTGCCGCCTTTGGGCGTCGTGGTGCTGGTCAAGCAAAGCTAGTCACCCACGGATGAGACTTGAGGCTGCCTCATGTTTTTTCTTCGCACCCTGAGCTGGGGATGACATACCTTGGCGCACGTGCTGACGGATAAGACATGGAAACCGGAATTGCTGATTAGACTGTTGTCGGGCTTTTTGCTCTGCTTCGGTCTCGTTGGCTTGGTATCCAGTCTTTTGCTGAGCAAGGAGGAGATGGCGACCGCCGAAGGCGGGTTTGCATCGATGGTCTTTTTTACCACCATCGTCCATGGTGGCGGTTTGCTGCTTGTCGCTTCCTTTCTGCGGGCGCATGAGATGACCTGGTCTCAGGCGTTTGGTTTCCGTGATATTCCTCCCCTCGAGGCATTCCTTTCCGGCATCTTGGTGGCGGTGGCCTTCCTGCCGGTAGCGTGGGTGTTAGGGCAGGTCTCTGCGGCATTGATGCAGTTATTGGGGACCGAGCCGGTCGCTCAGCAAGCCGTCCAGATGCTCCAAAAGTCGGTCCTGCCTTTGCAACAGATCTACTTCGGCTTTATGGCGGTGGTGATGGCCCCGGTGGTGGAGGAGATATTCTTCCGGGGCCTGCTCTATACGGGCATCAAACAGGCGGGTTACAAACGTGGCGCGGTGTGGGTTTCTTCACTGTTCTTTGCATTGGTACATGCGAATGTGATGACATTTGTCCCTTTGACGGTGCTGGCGCTGGTGCTGGTCTGGCTGTATGAAAAGACGGGCAACTTGCTGAGCTGTATCACGGCTCACGCCACGTTTAATCTGGTGAATTTTGTGCTACTGCTCAATCAACCGGCCTTGGAGGCATGGCTGAAGGAACAGCAGGGTTTTATCTGGTGACATGAACGAATTTGAACTGATCGCGAAACTGACGCATAGCCTGCCGACGGATGATTCGGTGAAGGTGGGAGCGGGGGATGATTGTGCCGTGTTGGACTTCGGGCTGGCGGATAAATCGATTCTCTTCAAGACGGATGCGGTGGTGGAGGGAATCCACTTCACCGCGGAGACGGAGCCGGAACGCATCGGACACAAGGCGTTGGGGCGTTGCCTGAGTGACATCGCCGCTATGGGCGGCACCCCGACGCACGCACTGGTGACACTGGCGCTGCCCAAGGATTACGATCCAGAACGCATCTCGATGATCTATCGCGGCATGAGCGCGCTGGCATTGCGGCATAAGGTGGCGATCGTGGGCGGAGAGACCACGACGAATCCCGAGCGACTGCTTATCTCGATTTCGCTCTTGGGCACGGTCAACAAGGACAAAGCGGCATTACGCTCCGGAGCCCAGGTGGGTGATGGCGTTTTTGTCTCCGGCCAATTGGGAGCTTCGCGTTCTGGCAAGCATCTGGATTTTGAACCGCGTATCGAAGAGGGGCGCTGGCTCATGGAGAATTTCACCATCCACTCGATGATGGACGTCAGTGACGGGTTGGCCGGGGATTTGCGGCATATCATGAAACAGAGCGGGGTGGGCATACTGCTGCATGCAGCGATGATCCCCATCAACCGGGAAGCGGTTCTGGCCGCACGGGAGAAATCCACGGCCAAGCCTGCTTTGCTGGCGGCACTCACAGATGGGGAAGACTTTGAGTTGGTCTTCACCGTGCCCGCCAAGGAAGCGGTGGCGCTCAAGGATGCGTGGAAGGAGCAGTTCCCTAATCTGCCTTTGAGCTGTATCGGTAAAATCGTCAAACAACCCGGGTTGCATCTGCAAGATGAGCGTGGTGTCCGGGAGTTACATGATCATGGCTACATGCATCACGCACAGTCCTGAGGAAACCTTTGCCCTCGGTGAGGAATGGTCCCGGAGCCTGCGCTCCGGCGAGGTCGTCGCTTTTGCCGGGGATCTGGGAGCGGGCAAGACGCAGTTGGTGAAAGGCATCGCTGCGGGGTTGGGCTATGAGCGGCGAGTGCAATCTCCCACCTTTTCCCTCATCAATGAATATCTCCTGACGGACTTGAGCCTGTTTCATCTGGACCTGTACCGGCTGGAGACGAAGCAGGAAATATTGGTGGCGGGATTGGATGAATTTCTGATCGAGCCGAAGGGGGTCACTTTGGTGGAATGGCCGGAGCGGTGGTTTGGACCGGCATTCTTTGAATTGAATGAAGCGAAGAGCGGCTTTGTGGCGGCACCAGAATCCGGGGTGAGACGGGTGTTTCTGGAGACATTGGGCGGGAATGAACGACGGTTGGTGTATGAAGATATTGGCGTTTGAATTTTCCAGCAATCAACGCAGCGTGGCCGCCGTAGCGGGGGACACGACGGCGGGATTTCATGTGTTGGCGGAAGCTGTTGAAGCGGCCACCCGGCTGACCCCGGCATTTCGCCTGGCGGATGAAGTGCTGGCCAAAGCGGGCTGGAACAAAGGCGAGTTGGACGGCATGGCTGTCTGCCTGGGGCCGGGTTCTTACACCGGTATCCGGATGTCGCTGGCCATCGCGCAAGGGTGGCAGTTGATGACGGGCGGCAAGGTGTGCGGCATCGATGCGCCGAGTTGCCTCGCTGAGCAGCTATGGCGCGCAGGCGAACGCGGCGCGGTGGTGATAGCCATCGATGCGATGCGCGGGGAATTCTACGCGGCAGAGTTTCAATTGGAGGAAGAAGGGTGGAAGCAATTGAACGAATTGCGGATCACTACCAGGGCCGAACTGGAAGCCATGCAGGCGACCGGCAAGAAAGTGTTCGGGCCGGATCTGCAGAAGGCATTTTCATCAGCGCAGCCACTCTATGCGCAAGCGGGAATCGTAGCAGAACTGGCGGTGCGGCGTGGGGATTTCAAACCGGCAAATGAATTGGAGCCGATCTATCTTCGGGAAGTCAGTTTCGTGAAAAGCCCGCCGACCCGAAAGGTGAATGACGAATGACGAAATCCTAATGACCAAGGAATGAGCAATGTCGAATGACTCGATTGGTCATTTGTCATTCCTTCGACATTCGAGCTTGGTCATTCGTCATTTTCCTGCTCGTCATTTGACCGGAGACAGCGGCTCATCTATTCTGGGCGCGATGAAATATCGGCGCTTTGGTCGGACGGAAATCTCCATGCCTGTCATCTCGTGTGGCGGGATGCGGTATCAGTTCAAGTGGCAGGATGTGGACCCGAAAGATATTCCGGCCGAGAACCAGCGCAATCTGGAGGCGACAATCCATCGGGCATTGGAGCTGGGCATCAACCATATCGAGACGGCGCGGCATTATGGTTCCTCGGAGATGCAGTTGGGCGACGTCTTACCCAAGCTCCCGCGCGAGAAGATCATCGTGCAGACGAAGGTTCCTCCGCGGGCGAATCCCAAGGAGTTTTTGGCCGAGTTCGAGAAGTCCATGGCTTACCTGAAGCTGGAGCAGGTGGACCTGCTTTCCCTGCACGGCATCAATAACCGCGAACTGTTGGAGTTTTCCCTGAAGAAGAACGGCTGTCTTGCTGCCGCGAAGGAGCTTCAGAAGCAGGGGCGTGCGAAACACATCGGTTTCTCCACGCACGCCACGCCGGATGTCATCTGTGATGCGGTGAATTGCGGCGAGTTCGATTACGTGAACTTGCACTGGTACTTCGTGAACGACCTCAACTGGAAGGCAGTGGAGGATGCCACGAAGCATGATATGGGCGTCTTTATCATCAGCCCGAACGACAAAGGTGGGAAACTGTATGCCCCGCCGCCGAAGTTGGTAGAGATGTGCGCACCGTTGACGCCGATGCAGTTCAACAGTCTCTACTGTCTGGCGCGTCCGCAGGTGCATACGTTGAGCTGTGGGGCGGCCCGGCCATCCGATTTTGATGACCATATCCAGATGCTCGAGCATTATGAGAAGGCGGCGGAAGTCATCGCGCCCATCGAGCAGAAGTTGCGAGCTGAGCTGGAGCGCGTGCACGGGGTAGACTGGTGTGCGCGGTGGTTTGAGGGTTTACCGGAATACTTCGATGTGCCGGGGGAGATGAATGTGTTGGAGATCCTGCGGCTCTGGACCTACGCCAAGGCGTTGGACATCAAGGAATGGGGCAAGATGCGCTACAATCTGTTGGGGCAGGGGGACCACTGGTTCCCGGGGAATACGGCCGCCAATTTTTCTGATGCCACCTTGCAACCACTTTTGGCCAAGAGCCCATTCGCCCATAAGATACCGGCCATCTTGCGCGAAGCCCATGAGATGCTCTTCGAGGCTCCGGTGAAGCGGTTGAGCCAGAGCTGAGGGATTGGTTTCGAGTTTTTGGTTTCTGGTTACGCGTGGGTTCTCCGATGCCGTAAAATAGCTGATGGCGTGTTGTTTTTGAGGTTGTCGATGTGTTTTCTGGTGAGGTTTTTCGGATGCTTTTTTGGAGGAAATCAAGCCCAAACAACCTGTTTTTAAAAAACATTCTGATTGACCGTTCATGCCTTTTCATGCGGTGATAAACGGTCCCCGTACTGGGGTTTGAAAGATCTGAATTTAGGCAATGGCAAGAGTAGCAAAGAAAACTGGCAGTCCGCGTTCGGCGGGTGCGACGCGATACGATGCACACCACACGGTACTGGATAAAACTTATGGCGCGATGGCGGAACTGCGGCGTGAGCTGTCGGATTCCAAGGTGGCCATCGCTGAGCGTACGGAGATATTGAAAGGCTTTTCCGCCTGCACCGATCCGCAGCGTTCCTGGCTGATCCTCGAGGATTACTTCGAGAAGCTGTCCCTCTCCCGCAAGGATTTCCCGAGCGAAGAATGGTGGCCACGACTGGTGGGTGCCCAAGGGGAAGCTCGCCTGGAAGAAGTGGCGATGCTGTTCCTCAAGGCGAACCGCCCGCTGCCCACGGAATTGATCGCCCACGCGAATTTCGACCGCTTCGCCGAGCTTGAGCAGGCGGAGAAGGAAAATGCGCTGGTGCAACGGCTGGAGCGCTGGCTCTTGCCGAAGGAAGTGAACCACCTCGATTCGCCGCGGGCACGTGTGCGGGTGATGTGCGAGCCGGTGGCGATTCCTGAGACGCCATCGCTGCATACCCTGCGCGTGGAGTTGGTGCTGAACCGCCCGCGCTCAGGTGAGACGGTACGCTCGCTCGAGGAAATCATTGAATTGACGACCCGGGCGGCGCATGAGCAGGAGCTTTTCTCGACGGAAGACTGGGAATTCATCACCTGGCTGTCTGACCTGTATTCGACCAAGGCGGCTGATATGGGGACGATTTCCCTATCCGGGTTGGAGCTGGTCCAATGGCTGACGCGTTGGGGCAACACGCGCCGTCTGGAAATGATGGATGGCACGCATCGCCTCGAGTTCCATGGCGAGCTGGTGGACATGACCCCGCATCTGTTGAACCACGACATCGAGCTTTCCTTCACCCAGCAGCTTTCATTGCCGTCTGGTGAGAAGCTGGCGCTCGGTGAAGCGAAGTTTTTTGCCGGGGCACCGTCATTGGCACTGGTCGCGGGGAATTTTTATCTCCTGCGTAATGCGCCCTCCTCCTCGTTGTTGGGCGAGTGGCTCAACAACCCGGTGTTGCCGGTGAAGAAGCTGACGCACCGTCTGCTGAAGCATCTGCGCAACACGGGCTCGGCCCAGGGCAACAAATTGCCGTGGGAAGAATTGTGCGACACGCACGCGGCGATCCCGCAATACACCTTTGAGCTGAGTGATGACACGGTGCGCCTGCGTCTGCTGGCGCGCAGCGAGAAGGATGAATCCGTCTGGCAATGGAGCGGTCATGACTGGCAGCCGTATGGCGAGGTCAAACGCAAGAGCGACAAGCCGGAGCTGCTGGATGATCCGCGCTTGGACCCGGCGGTGGCGTGGTTGCGCCGGTTGGACTGGTTCACGCCGGAACCCGGTCTATGGATCGGTGATGCGAACGAGAATTTCCTGCACACTTTGGCTAACGCCTGGCCGTACAAGCCGGAAGGGGCGGAGTATCTGGGTAATCCCTCGTTCCAGCGACTGTTCCTCTCACCGCGTCGTCTGAAACCGAAGCTGGTGCTGCACGGGAGTGGTATCGACTGGTTGTCCGTCTCGGCCGAGTGGGAAGCGGAAGGCATGCGTCTCTCCAAGGCGGACCTCGAGCGTTTGCAGGCGGCCACGGGCCGATTTGTGAAGCTGCCAGATAGCGGCTGGATCGAGCTGGATACCGGTGCGGTGCAATCGGCGCATGAAGCGATGGCGGACTTTGGTCTCGATGGGCTGAACGCCATGCCGCAGAAGGTGGATATCCTGCACGCGAGCCAGGCGTCGGACAATACGATGGAGTTCTTCGCCAACCAGCCGCAGTTGAAGGCGCTGAAGCAGAAGCTGGTGGATTTCAAGGCGGTGCCAGAAGTGGACCTGCCGAAATCGGTCAAAGCCGAGCTGCGTCCTTACCAGAAGGAAGGTTTCGAGTTCCTCGCGCACCTGACCAACATGAAGACGGGCGGCATCCTGGCCGACGACATGGGTCTTGGCAAAACGCTCCAGACACTTACGTGGCTGGCATGGCTCAAGGAACGCACGAAGAAATCGAAGCCAGCAGTGGTTATCTGCCCGGCCTCCGTGTTGCATAACTGGCGGCGCGAGGCAGAGAAGTTCACGCCGCACATGAAGGTGCTGGTGCTGGAGAGCGGTAATGCGCGCCACAACTTGCGCAAGCAGATCCCGCAGCA
>CAZRGY010000182.1:0-7887 GCA_964599715.1 uncultured Verrucomicrobiota bacterium
GCCCAAGACCCGCAGCGGCAAGATCATGCGCCGCATCCTGCGCAAGATCGCCGAGGATGCGCCGGACCAGCTCGGCGATACGTCGACACTGGCCGATCCTGCGGTGGTCGACAGTCTGGTGCGCGAGCGGCTGGTGCGCGCGCCGGCGGGATGAAAAGCTACATTCGGGCTGCCAGGGTGACATGGCAGCCCGAATGATCAAGAGTGGGAATGGGTCAGTTTCCGCCACGCACTCTCGGGACGCATCGAACAGGGCATCAGCATGTTCTGAACCGCTGCACCGCTTCAATGTCGCTACATCCTGCTCTCCCGGCAACTCGGTATTGGTGGCGTGCGAGGGCAATGTGAGCCGCGGTCAGTGTCCCTCATCGTGCTTCAAAGCCATCGAAAAAAATCGTGCGTTCCGGGTTGGGCGTGAGGCTCAGCTTGACGTCTCCCAAGGCCGGTATCTCTGGAAGAACGGCCACCAAGTAGCGCCGTCCTCCATGCGAACGTTCCACCAAGGGGAGCCTCTGTTCGCCGCCATGGGCTATCCATCCGCCGGGCACTGCCGGAAGACGCAACCAGACGGCCGCTCCGGCCACCGCTCGGTCAGACAGGTTGCGTAGCTGCATGTGTTTGCTCTCGCTCGAGTTGGGCAGCCATTCCAAGCGGAGCTGTTCGCGCTGCGACCACCAAAGCACAATGTCGTCCATTCGTGCAAACCACAGGTCGTCGCGTGCGCGGGCCGACTCCAGCACCGCACGCAGTACCTCAGGGTAGTCGTCGATCAACCAGGGGTGGCAGACCCAGGAGAACATGCCTCGTCGTGAGACCACGTACTCAAGTTTGTCCAGAAACAGTTGGGTGGCTGTTGCAGATTCCAAACCGTGTCGCAGCAGCAGGTGCCAGTCCATCGGCATGCTTGGCGGCAGCTGCCAGACACTCCCATTGAAGAACGGCAATGTTGTCTCGCTCCACACGTCGGCATCGCTGGAATCGTAGGCCAAGCCAAGTTCGCCGAGAACCCGCCATGTAGTGCGGTCCGCACTCAGGTAGGGGGCGCGGAAACCCAGCACCGAGTTTCCCGTTGTCGCTGTCAGTGGCTGCAGCACCGATAGCATGTCTGCCACTCGCTCGCGTTGTACTTCCGGCGGCTGGCCAAAGAAGCGGGTGTGGATGTCCCCGTGGCCGCCGACTTCGGCGTCGGCCTCGACAATCATGCGAATCACTTCCGGGTGTTCGGCCGCGCCGGCCGTATCGGCGTCGCCCCCTTTCCTGCCCAGCACGAAGAACGTGCCGAAGCGGTTTAGCTCAAGTTCTGATAGCAGCGCCAGGATGCGCGGCACGCTCGCGATCATCGACGCCTTTTCAGTGTCGGCGGTGAAGGCCATTGCCGCACTGCGGCCATGCGGCCAGAAGCCTAGCTGAGCCAGCGCTAAGGCTTCGCGGGGCGTGGCGGCGAAAGCGGGCCAAGCGTGGCCGAGATAGAACAGTTGCACGATGTTCGGCATCTGGTCTGCGGGCATCGTCGGAGCCCGATTGGACGGGCCGGCCCAATACGAACCGTGGGCGACGGGGTGCTCCATGACAAAGCGGACTTCTCCGGCGCCTTCACGGGACTCGGCACACCGGTGAAATATTGCACCGGGCGGAGGCAGACATAGAGGTCCAGCATCTGGCGCAGCGCGACGTTCAGTGAACGGATACCACCGCCGACAGGCGTGGTGAGCGGTCCCTTGATGCCGACGAGGAATTCCTTGAAAGCCTCGACCGTGTCATCGGGCAACCAGTTATTGTACTGCTTGAAAGAGGCTTCACCGGCAGACACTTCCATCCAGGAGATTTTCTTCTGGCCGCCGTAGGCTTTTTCCACCGCGGCGTCGAACACGCGCACGCTGGAGGCCCAGATGTCAGGGCCCGTGCCGTCACCCCGGATGAACGGGACGATGGGGTTGTTGGGGACTTGGAGGACGCCCTTGCTGATGGAGATCTTCTCGCCAGCGGGAACAGTGCAGGTTGTGTAAGCCATGTGCGTAATTCTTTAGCGTTAAAAAGCCCTGACGGTTTAACGCCTCCGGGCAATTGCCGCAAGCGGATTGCGCGGGTTAACCGGCCTTACTGCGATGGTTAGCCCTAATAATCCCAGTTCCAATCTTCCAAGATCAGCAGGTAATTCAATTTTCCCTCAGCATTAACGCTGGCCCGCATCAACTCAGTCTTGGCGCCAGTCAGGGCACCGGACTTGACGAAAACCCACTCATAAAGCAAATCGTCATCAAAGTAGAGCCAAGTTGAGGTGGGCTCGCCGAACCAGCTTTTCAATTGGGTCAGAGTGCTTTCACCGCGTTTAATGGTCCGGGTATCGAGCGTGTGGGCGATAGTGCCGCCAGTCGTGTCGCCGTAGACGTGACTGTTCCAGACAACATATCCCTTGGTATGGAGGATCTTGTCCACTTTCTGATCGCTGTCGTAACGGATGCTCAGGCTGGTCAAGACCGTAGGTCCTGAATAGCCGGAATCTGCGGGCAGGTAACGATAGTCTTTTTCATCGGCCTTATACCGTTCCACGCGCTTTTCATCGAAGCTACGCAGCATCACATCGGGTTTGCCCAAGATGTTGTGGACTTCATCACGAGACATGCCTTCGTGGATTTTCCCTTCAGCAGACACCGCCAATTTTTTAGGGGAAGTCTGACAGCCAGCGATCATGAGTGATAGAGCCAGCAGCAAGCTGACATGAAGCAGCGATTTCACGATTTTTTCGAGTTTCATAGAGATGGTTATCCGCTGAGTTGTCCATTGCTTCCGGCCAACGGCTGCGGAGTTTAGTTCCTCCTTTTAAATCCTAACCGGGACGATTCTTCGGCAAATTCTGCAGTGAAATCAAGACGAAGGTGCAAACCATGATGCTACTTTCATGATGCCCCGATAGCTTTCTTGTTTATTACCGTTCCGATTGCGGCTAAAACCCACGCATATGACCACCCATTTATCGCGTTTGCTGGTCGCCGGTGTTTTGGCGGCTTCAGCTATCATAGCCCAGGCAGAGCGTATCGTGCTGGTAGCCGGCGGAGCCAAGGACACCGTCGATATCCCGGCGTTGGAAGCCAAACTCAAGGAGCCTTTTGGCACGGAATTCGATGCTGCTGGGAATATGTGGATCGTGGAGATGGTGTCGGGCAACCGTCTGCTTAAGGTAGATGCCAAGGGCGTGCTCACGCATGTGGCCGGGCAATTGAAACCGGGCGATTCCGGCGATGACGGCCCAGCGCTTGCGGCCCAATTCAACGGCCCGCACAATCTCGCGGTGCTGCCGGATGGAAATGTGCTCATCGGTGACACGTGGAACGGTCGCGTGCGCAAGGTGGACCTGAAATCCGGCAAGGTGACGAGCATCGAAGGTTTTAATGTGACGGGACTTAAAGCCAGAGGTTCTGGACCGTATTGCATCACTCTGGATTTCAGCGGCACGAAACTCTACATCGCGGATTTGCGTCGGATTCACATGGTGGATCTGAAGACGGGCAAGGCGACAGTCATCGCGGGCAACGGTCAGAAGGGCGTGCCGGCCGATGGCATGAAAGCCACGGAAGCACCGCTCGTGGACCCGCGCGCGGTGGCGGCGGATCGGTTGGGAAATGTTTACATCCTCGAGCGTAATGGCCACGCCCTGCGGGTGGTGGACAAGGAAGGCAAAATCCGCACGGTGGTTAATGCCAGTGGCATGAAGGGCAACACCGGCGATGGCGGCCCGGCGCTCGAAGCCACGATGAGCGGACCGAAACACCTCTGCATCGACCGTGACAATAGCGTCATCATCGCGGACGCAGAGAATCATCTCATCCGCCGTTATCAACCCAAGGATGGCATGATGACGCGTATCGCCGGCACGGGTGTGAAGGGGAATGCCGGTGTGGGTGGTGACCCGAAGAAGGTGCAACTCGCGCGGCCTCACGGCGTGACGGTGCATCCGAAGACGGGCGAACTCTATATCACGGATAGCTACAATGACCGGGTGTTGAAGATTGTGCCGTAAGCTTCAATGACCATGGCCACCACGCACGAACAGCCAGAGACGGCCCTCAAAGCTGCGCGTGAGTTTGCCACCACGCGGTGGAGCGTGGTGATCGCAGCCGGATCACCGAGTTCCCCGAAGTCCGCCGCGGCGTTGTCCCATCTTTGCCAGGCTTACTGGTATCCACTCTATGCGTTCGTGCGGCGGCAGGGGCATAGCGCCCATGATGCCCAAGACCTGACGCAGGAGTTTTTTGCGCGCTTGCTGGAGAAGAATTATCTGGCCGCAGTGAGCCGGGAGAAAGGCCGCTTCCGCTCCTTCCTGCTCGCCTCGCTGAAACATTTTCTCGCGAATGAATGGGACAAGGCCCGGGCGCTCAAACGCGGTGGCGGTCAAGAGATCATCCATCTGGATGCGCATGACGCGGAGACGCGTTACCACCTCGAACCCAAAGAAGTCCAATCGGCGGATAAGATCTATGAGCGCCGTTGGGCCATGACTTTGTTAGACCGGGTGTTGGAGCGTTTGCGGGAGGAGCAGGTGGCGGCGGGAAAGGCTGAGCAGTTCGAGCTTATGAAAACCTGTTTAATGGGTGAACGCGCCGCGCAGCCTTACGCCGAACTGGCCGGACAACTCAAAATGACCGAGGGCAATGTGAAGGTGATCGTGCACCGTTTGCGCCAGCGTTACCGGGAGCTGCTGCGGTCGGAGATCGCGGAGACCGTCGCTTCCCCGGCGGATGTGGATGAGGAGTTGCGGCAGTTGTTCGCGGCGTTGAGTTGACGGAGCGCGGGTCTCTGACCCGCAGCAATGTCCATTGATCCAGCCGCTTTGGAATATTTGAGGGTGAACTTGCTTTCGGCCGTTGCTGCGACTCGGAGAGTCGCGCTCCGGTATGAGAAAAGATTTCCTGTAACCTTCGTAAGGGGAATCTTCTGTATCGGGTGAAGCCGGGATGTGTCCGGCGACACAAAAATGAATAAAATTCCAAATCTAGGGGTGGCAGAGATCTTCGTCATCTTGCTGGTGATGGCGGTCATGGCTGGCATCGTGATCGCCATAGTCGTGGCCGTCGTCTGGTTCAATCGCCGGAATCAGGCGACACCTCCGTCGAAGACAATTTCCCCGCCGCCATTGACTGCCACCGTGCGCCTCTGTCCCAAGTGCGGCAAGACGCTGGAAACAGATGCTCCCCAAGGACTTTGCCCGGCTTGTCTGATGAAAGCCGCGTTCACTACGGCTCCGGGTTCGAGCCAAGGTGACAGCGCGCAGTCACCGCCCATGCCCGCTGATCTGGCCACACTCTTTCCCCAGCTCGAGATGTTGGAACTGCTGGGGCAGGGTGGTATGGGGATGGTCTACAAGGCGCGCCAGCCGCAACTGGACCGGTTCGTGGCGTTGAAGATATTGCCCGTGCGCGGCTCGGGTGACCCGGCGTTTGAAGAGCGCTTCAGCCGGGAGGCGCGGGCGTTGGCCAAGTTGAGCCATCCGAACATCGTGTCCGTACATGATTTCGGGCAGGCAGGAAATTACTACTATTTCATCATGGAATTTGTGGATGGGGTGGACCTGCGTCAGATGGAGCAGGCGCAAAGGCTCACGCCTGAACAGGCCATCGATATCATCCCCAAGATCTGCGATGCGCTTCAATACGCGCATGATGAAGGCGTGGTGCATCGTGATATCAAGCCCGGCAACATCCTGATCGACAAAAAAGGCCGGGTGAAGATCGCGGACTTCGGTCTCGCAAAGCTTTTGGGCAAGAAAGATGGCGACGCGCACCTCACGCAATCGAATGTGGTGATGGGCACGCCGCACTACATGGCTCCCGAGCAGATGAACAACCCGCTCACAGTGGATCATCGGGCAGACATCTATTCGTTGGGCGTGGTCTTCTACGAGATGCTCACCGGGGAGTTGCCCGTGGGCCGGTTTGCTCCGCCTTCGCAGAAAGTGCAATTGGATGTGCGTCTGGATGAAGTGGTCTTGCGCACCCTGGAGAGCGAGCCGGCGCGGCGCTATCAACAGGCGAGTGAAGTGCGTACCGACGTGGAGTCCATCGCTGGCATGATGGAGAAACTGCCGCCGTCAATGCGTTACGCCTTGGGCGGCGAGTATCGCTCGGCGACGATGGTGGGCGGGCTGCCATTGGTGCATATCGCTTGGGGAATGGATATGGCCACGGGCCGGAAGCGGGTGGCGCGGGGAATTATCGCTATTGGCGATATCGCTCACGGGGCCTTTGCCTTTGGGGGATATGCGAAAGGCGGCTTTGCCTTTGGCGGCATCGCCTTGGGCGTCGTGGCGGTGGGCGGTGTCGGGATCGGGCTGCTTTCCTTTTCCGGTCTGGCGCTGGCCCTGCTTTTTGCGTACGGCGGCTTTGCCGTCAGCGGCATCGCGATCGGCGGTTTTGCCCTGGGCTATTTCGCGAATGGGGGTGCCGCTTTCGGGATGTATCCGCTGGGGGCGAATGCCCAGAGCCCGGAGGCGCGGGAATTCTTTCGCGGCTGGCTGGGACCGTGGTTGAACTGGGTACTGTTGAGCCTGGTCGTGTTCTCCTTTCTTGTGCCGTTGGTGGGAAACCTGTTCGCCCGCAGCCGGATCGCTGCCCGGTTGGCGGGAGTCCGCCAAGGTGTAGACGCCGCTTCCGCCGAAGTGCTGCAAAAGTTGCGCGCGCCTGCGTTGGCCCTGACTTTGGTGGCCGTCTTGGAGTGGGTGTCCTTGGTGGCGATCAGCCTTCCGCTGGCCTATTGGGGGGCCAGTCAAGACAGGCAGGCTCCGGCCGAAGCGTTGCTGGGAGTGACGGGGCCGGTCTTGACGCTGGTGGCGATGCTGCTGCTGGGATTGGCCGCCCTTATGCTCTGGGGTTCGGTGAAGATGCGGCAGGGAGAGAATTACGGTTTGGCCATCCTCACCTGTGTCCTCGCCATGGCCGTAACTCCGGCGAATATCGTCGGCTTGCCGGTAGGCTTATGGGCATTAGTGGTCTTGCTGCGCCCGGAAGTGAAACAGGGTTTCCGCTAATCCAGCCCCAGATGCCATGAATGCTTGGCCGGATTTCTCGGTCCAATCCATTAAAACAGGTTTGCCTCGGGTCAAAAAACTGACACCTTATGGGCCAATCCAATTACTGAAATCATGGAACGCAGACAGTTTATCGCCGCCGTCATGGGCGCAGCTTTGGTCACCACTTCGGTGCTGGCCCAAAATGCGCCTAAAGCCAACGAGAAGAAACAGGCCCCAAAGCAGGCTAAAGCAGCCAAGCCCGTCGTCACCACTACCAAGTGGGATTCGATGGATGTTGGGCCTTTCTTCTCCGGTTACCTCATCACCCAGCCGGTCGATGGCAAGACCCAGAGCGGGCAGATGCTCGCGCTTAAAACGATCTCCCTCAAACTCGCTCCCGACAACAAAGCCTCGGCGGCTTTTGACACCGAGCTGATGCGCATGGCCTACGCGTGGACGGATGGTTTCATCAAACTGCCGGTCAAGCGTGACGGCCTGGAAGGTTTTCCGGAAGTCATCGGCAACACCGTCTTTGCCACCCAACGCATTCCCGGTTGGGCGGATGCCAAGGGCAGCTTCACCGATCCGCGCGCACCTTTTGAAGGGAAGGGCGAACCCGTGGGAGCCATGCCGCATAGCTGGCTCAAGTGGCGCGGTCTGCATCTGAACGGCGAAAAGGTCGTGCTTTCGTATCTCGTGAATGGCGCGGGTGTGCTGGAGCATCCTTCGGCGGAATTCAACAATGGCCAGACGGTCATCACGCGGACTTTTGCCATGGACTCCACGAAGAACGAGAACGTGCTGTTTCTCTTCGATGCCCCCAAGGCGTCGGCCAAGGTGGAAGGCAACAAGATCACCCTCACCACGGCGAACGGTGCAGGCAC
>CAZRGY010000183.1:0-7856 GCA_964599715.1 uncultured Verrucomicrobiota bacterium
AGTAGAGTTCGAGGCAAAGCGCGCTTCCAGCTTCTACGCCTGGCTTCAGCTCTGGTTGCGCGAAACGACCACCTTTGAGAACTGGCAGGATGATTACCACGGCGCCACCGATCTCATCCGCTGGCAGTTGCATACCGGCATGGAAACGGTCGCCCCGACTGAAGCTCCGGCCACTGCGCTAACTGAGACCACAACCGCCTCACCCTTTGCTGAAGACCTGGCTGAACGCCTGACGTGGACTTACGCCTATCCCACAGCCACGGTTGAAACGGCCAAGACTTCCGTGACCGTCTTGCGCCGTCGCCGTGATGAAACGGATGATGAAGCGAAGCCGCTGGTGCAGACCCAGTTTCAATTCCAGTTCCCCGCTCCCAAGCGCGAAGCGGGCTCACGCCTCAGCGGAACCGATGTCGGCAAGGCGCATCACACCTTCCTGCAATTCGTGGATTTAACGCAAGCAGGCTCGCTCTCCGGCGTGCGTGAAGAAGTGCAGCGCTTGACCGAGCTGGCCATCCTGACAGAGGAAGAAGCCTCCGCACTGAACGTGAAATCGTTGGCAGAGTTCTGGGCTTCGAAGATTGGCCTCGGGATTTGCGCTCAGAGCGACATGGTGCAGCGTGAGATGCCTTTCACCGCCCGTTTCTCAGCGTCAGATCTGATCCGATGCGGCGTGGCTGGTGTGAGCCCGAGTTTGCCTGATGAGGAATTCGTGGTCGTGCAAGGCACGATTGATCTCGCCGTCATCCAGCCCGAAGAGATCTGGCTGCTGGATTTCAAATCCGACCGTGTGAAGCCCGAAGAGATGCCGCAGAAGCTCGCTGTCTACGAGCCGCAGCTTAAGCTGTATGCCCTGGCTTTGGAACGCATCTACCAGCGTCCCGTAAAACACCGCTGGTTACACTGGTTGCACTTGGGCAAGACGGTGGAGATATGACGTGCTGCCAGCATCTTGCTGGCAGTTTTTTTGCCCCGTTAGGGGCAAGTGCCGGTAGCCACGGGTGACCATCGGGAACCCGTGGCTAACGATGTATAGATACCACCGCCCCAGATGGGGCGGGTGATTAAAACTTTACGGATGTCCAAGCACGCGCTCCTGCCGGAGCGCACCAAATCACCCTCCATTTACCACGGGTTCCTTGCAGTCACCCGTGGCTACCTGCAAACGCCCCGCTGGGGCTTGTTAAAAACTCAACCCGGAGGCCAAGCAAGTGGTCGTCCTCCAAGGATATGGCAGTGCAGGTGTGGCACCGTCTCCCCGCCATCACGCCCGTTGTTGATCACCAGCCGGAAACCATTCTCCGCCAGACCGGCGAGCTTGGCCACCTCGGCCGCTTTCAGCAAAATATATCCCAGCAACTGCTGGTCTTCCACCTGCGCCAGGCCGATGCGCTGGATGGGCTTGCGTGGCACGATGAGGATGTGCGTGGGTGCTTGCGGATTGATGTCACGGAAGGCCACCACCTTGTCATCTTCATAGACGATGCTCGCCGGGATCTCCCGCGCGGCAATCTTCTCAAAAAGTGTCTTGCTCATGTCCCAGCCTAAGCCTGAAACCGGCCAAAACGCCAGCCGCTTCCGCATTTGCTTTTATCAAACATTTGCTACACTCCGTACATGATCCAGAGACTGTCCATTGGCTTGTCCCTTGCACTGCTGACCGCAGCGACTCTTCGCGCCGATGATTGGCCGCAGTGGCTAGGCCCGCAACGCGATGGCATCTGGCGCGAGCAGGGCATCGTGGATGCGTTTCCCAAGGATGGCCCCAAGTATCGCTGGCGCAAACCCCTGGGCGGTGGTTACTCCGGTCCGGCCGTGGCGAACGGTCGGGTGTATGTGACCGATCGCCAGTTGGCCAGCGGCGCAGCCAATCCCAACGACCCCTTCCAACGCGGTAAGATCCCCGGCTCCGAGCGCGTGGTCTGTCTGGATGAGAAGACCGGTGAAACACTCTGGGTGCATGAGTATCCGTCCGATTACACCGTCAGTTACGCTGCGGGTCCGCGCGCGACTCCCACCGCGGATGACGGGCGCGTATACACGGTAGGTGTAGAGGGAAACCTGTTCTGTCTTGATGCCGCAAAAGGCACCGTGTTGTGGTCCAAGGATTTCAAGACGGACTATCACGCCAAGACCCAGACCTGGGGCTTTGCCTCGCCCGTGTTGATCGATGGCGAACGCGCGATCTGTATCACTGGCGGCGCGGAAGCATCCGCCGTGGCCTTCGACAAAAAGACCGGCAAGGAGCTCTGGCGCGCTGTCCCGGCCAAGGAAGCCGGTTATGCTCCACCGATGATCTACACACTGGCCGGTGTACGTCAGCTCATCATCTGGACCGGCAACGGCATCACTGCGCTCAAACCGGAATCCGGCGAAGTGCTCTGGAGCCATCCTTGGCAACTGCGCTTCGCCCTCGCCGTCCCCACGCCGCGCAAGGTGGGCGAGAACAAGTTGTTCTTCACTTCATTTTACAACGGCTCTTTGCTGCTCAAGGTTTCACCGGAAAACAAGACACCGGAGATCCTCTGGCAAAGTGCCAAGGTGAGCGAAAAGGACACGGATAAGCTGAACAGCATCATGCCCACTCCGGTAATCGTGGATGATATCATCTACGGGGTTTGCAGCTACAGCGAACTGCGGGCGCTGAAAGTGAGCACCGGCGAGCGTATCTGGGAGACACGCCAGCCGACCACCAACGGCAAGAACTTGCGTTGGGGCAATGCTTTCCTGATCCCGCAGGGCGACCGCTACTTCCTCTTCAACGAAGCGGGCGAACTCATCCTCGCGAAGCTCTCGCCGAAAGGATATGAGGAACTCGACCGCATGAAGCTCTTGGAGCCGACGAACAAAGACGCGCGCACGCGCAATGTGGTCTGGGTACATCCGGCTTTTGCCAATGGCCATGTGCTCGTGCGGAATGATAAAGAGATCATCTCCGTCGATCTGCGAGCCAAGCCTTAGTCCACTTATTTAGCTGCGCTGACCGGTTCCGCGCGGAGCTGTTGCAAGTAAGCAACGATCTGCCACCGCTGTTCTTCCGTCAGTGATTCGGCGAATGACGGCATGGGCGTTCCCGCGATGCCTTGGGTCATCACGCGGTACCAGTCTGCCGATTCCTGCCCTTGCCGCAGATGCTCCGCCCGCAGATTGCCGGGCTTGATCGGCAGGTTCCAGAGATCCACCAGTTGAGCGGCATTCGGTCCATCACCTTCGCCCTTGCTCCCGTGGCAGGGCACACAGGTGATGGCGAAAAGCTCGGCCCCCTTCACCTGTTGCGCTTTCAACTTATCCCCGTCATCCATCCAGTCCGGCGAACTCGGGCGGGGTAAAGGGGCAGCATAGTTCTTGGCGTTGTTCCAGCGCGGCGAGAAGAACTTGATATACTCCACGACTGCCCGCCGGTCCTTCTCCGGCAATTGCGCAAAGATGGGCATAGCCGTGCCGGTGATCCCATTGCTGACCGTGCGAAAGAGATCCTCCGTGGTCGGGAGCGCATCCCCGCCCGTGGACTTATACTTGAAGATACCCGAGCGAAAATCGCGGGGCCGGATATCCAGTGTCAGTCCCATTTGCCCACGCCCATCACCGCGTTCGCCATGGCAGACCACGCAGTTCTTCTCATACACATACTTGCCTTGGGCAAACAGCGCATAGTCCGGCAACTCAGCCTTGACCTTGCCGGGGTTTTCGGCCGCAAGCAGCCCCGACCATGTCCCGGCTAGGACAAACCATAGTATAAAGATGTATTTCAAATACCGCTTCAAATTGGTTTCAAAATATCCACCTGCAATCTGTTGACCATGCAAAAATTGCCAGACTACGGCAGTAACTTGTCAGCCTTCAACGATCCGGGCCAAATCTAACGTTTTCCGCAAGATTTCCCTCGACTGATATGAATCACAGGCGTAGGAGTTGAACGTCGAAGTTGTGTCGTATTTGCAAAGCAATACTAACGAAACAACCCTTCAAATACTATGTTCCCTTTACGTCGCCGGAGCCTGAGCGCAGTCGCCTTGGTCGTATTACTGGGTGCCACTACCTCCATTTCCTCAAAGGCCGCAGTATCCCTACAACAGGTCGCCAGTAAGACGGCTGTGAGTGCAGATGCCCTGGCCAAAACCGTGACCAAACATTGGGTGCTGGCCGTCGCCGATGGCGAAGGCGGCAGCGTGCAGTTATGGAATTCGGAGATCAAATTTTTCGGCGAGGGCAAAGTCATCATCGGTTCCAGTAGCGAACAGATCTTTGTGGCGGTCCTCTCCGGAGTCTGCGCTGTCGAGTCAAAGGGTGTTTGGGTGAACGGTCTGTCCGCCGGACGCGTAGCCTATTGGGGTCATGATGGTCGTAGCCGCCCCCAGAAAGGTTACTATGACGCCTTGGCTTTTCAGGATTCGCTCGCCAAGGCGGACCGTACGGAACTGGCCGAGGGGCTGAATGGCGCCGTAGCCAGCCAAAGCAAAAAACTGCGGTGGGGTTTCCTACGTTCCACCAAGCTCAACTTGGCTTCACCGCTCAGCCCGGAGGTCGAAAAACTGCGCCGCTCCTATCTGAACCAACCAGAAGTCATCGAAACGCGACGGAAAGCTCCATCTCAGGCCAAGTTGCCGGCTGAAGTGGCTGCGAGTTTTCTGAAGCATCTCAAAGCAGGCACTGCCAGCGAGGCGAGCCACCTCATCAGTCCGCGTCTGTTCGAGGCGGCAGCCACCCAAGGGGAGCTGGAAAAAGTCCGCGCCGATTTCACCAAGGAACTCCTCGGCCAAGCTTGGTCCAAGGAAGCCGACCCCTCGTCGCTCAAGATGGATGAAACCCAGCCGCTGATGGGTGAATTCACTGCGGGTGGTGAAACTTACGTCATCCACTTGGAACCTTTTGATGCCGGTCTGTTTGTGAAATCTGTCATCCCCGCCCACTTATGAAAACTGTCATTCCAAAACTTGGCAGACTATTAGCCGCGCTCTCGGTGATCAGTCTGTGGTTGTCCGCCACCTCCGTTCAAGCCGCCACCAAAGGTGCTGACAAGGAAGCCAAAGCCATTGTCGTTTCTGTCGTTGGCAAGGTATTCGTCAATTACGGCGATGCCGCCCCGGAAGAGGCGACATTGAAGATGGTCCTGCGCGAAGGCGCCACCATCAATACGGGCAATAATTCCAAGATCGTATTGGACCTTGGTCCCAACGGCTCGGCCCTCAGCATCAATGCCAACAGCACGCTGGTGCTGGATGAATTGAAACTGAACTCCACTCCGCAAGGCCCGGCTGCCACCACCACGCTCGATCTCAAACGCGGCGGGCTCATCGGCAACACCAAAAAGCTCTCCCAAGCCTCCAAGTATGAAGTGCGCACCGCCAATGGCGTGGCGGGCATCCGCGGCACCTCCTTCCGCTTTTTGGCGACCGGCCTTTGGCAATGCTTCAGCGGTTTGGTGCAAGTCTCCGCGAATGGCGAAAGCTTCAGCGTGGACCCGGGCAAGATGCTCGACTTCAAAGCCGGCAAGCCGGCCTTGGACAACATCCCGGCGGATCAGCTTAGGGCCTTCATCGCCGAAGCGCGTATGATCGTGACTCTGATCGGCAACCTGACCTCCGGCTTCAACGGGGCCAGCATCCAGCAGCATATGGATAATTTCAACGGCGGGGCCACGGGTGAAAAAGTAGATGTAAAGACCGTCGCCGCTTTCGAACACTTCTCACAGCAGGTGCAGGTGCTGGAATCCTTCGTCTCCGCCCGTTTGGCGATGAACGAGGGGAACAACCTGCTCAACTCGCCCATCATCAATCTGAACAGCAGCACCGCTGACATCCAGCAACGCTTCCTCAATGCCGGTTTTCTGGAGACGTCGGCCTTCTCCAATATCGGTGGCGGCGGTCTGTTCCGCGGCCAGTTAAGCTGGCAGACATCGAACGACTTGGATCTTCACCTACTCCTGCCGGATGGAACGCATGTGTACTATGGCAATTCCAGTGCGACTTTTGCCGATGGCATGGCCGAAGCCATCCTGGACCATGACAATTTGGGTGGAGTGATCGATGTACCGCCGGATCTGCGCGTGGAGAATATCACCGTCAATCCGGTCAACGGTGCGACAGAGATACCCTCCGGCACCTATCAATTCTACGTGCATAACTATAGCGGGCCGACGGCTGATGCGACGTTACGCTACACGGCCAATGGCGCCCACAATGTCAGTGTGGTAAATATCACTCTCAACAGCGGCCAAAACTCGCAATATTACCCGGTCACGGTCGGCACCGTAAACGGCCCGGAATAAACCAGCCCAGCAACCATTCGCCATGAAGAGTCATTTAATCCTGAGCGCCTCCACGCTACTGCTGGTATCGGGGCACCTGGTATCCGCCCAGCAAGCGCCCAATCCGGTGGAGGCCGCTGCCCAGAACAGAGCGTCTGAAGTCACAACCGCCGAGATCTTCAGGATGAGCACCGAACGCACCGGGCAAGACCTCATCCTGCTGCAGGAGCACAAACCATTTTCCATCCGTATCGACCAGCGCGTTTCCTGGACGGACAACGCCTTTTACACGGGCAACAAACAGGATGATTACAGCTACTTCGCCGGACTGACCGCAGGTTTCGACACCGTGACCGAATCGGGTGTGGACCTGCAACTGGAAGGCACCTTCTCCGGTATCCGCTACCGGCGGTTCCAGCAACTGGATTACAATTACTTTGGCGGTGTCGCTGGTATCGGTTATCGCGTCGCCGGATTCCGCATCGGCGCGGATTACCGTCCCTTGCAATTCATGGATCGCGATATGGAAAACGACCTGGTGCTCTACCACGATTTCGGGGTCAGTATGAGCTATCAGGGGGCCTTTTCCCAGCAGTGTGGTTATTTCCTCAGCGTGCGCGGCTCACGCGTATTGGGCTATCCTAACGAGTATGATTCGTGGCGCATTGCCCCGAACATCGGCTTCTATTGCCAGCCCAAGAGCTGGTTCGGTGCCACCATGGGGGTCTCCGGCAGTTACACTTCCTATGACAATTACTTTCAGGCGCTGACCGGTCAGGACCGGGCGGATACGTTGGTATCCGGCTTCATCAATCTCGCCTTCACCCCCAAGCCCTGGCTGAACCTCGGGGTGTTCCTGCAATATGCGGACAACGACAGCTCCCTGAACGTCTCCAGCTACAAAGCCTTCAGCGTGACCCCCAATGTCACGATGCGCTGGCGTTTCTGACCGTAATTTTCCCCTTTACCCAAACCGAAGTTTTCATGGCATAGTGCGCTGGCCATGTTTGCGCTGGGCACATTGTCGTTGAAGTCGAATCTCTTTCTGTCGCCGCTGGCGGGTTATACGAACCTGCCGTTCCGGTTGACGGTCAGGGAAGTCGGCGGCATTGACCTGGCCACGACCGACCTCGTCAACGCGCGTTCCCTGCTGGAGAAGAATCACAAGGCCTACAAACTCATCGAGAGTTCTCCGGAAGACCGGCCGCTGGCCGTGCAGCTCTTCGGCAGCGTTCCGGAGGAGATGCGGGATGCTTCCGTCTATCTCGAATCCATCGGCGTCGCCTCCGTGGATATCAACATGGGTTGCCCGGTCCGCAAAGTCACCCGCGTGGGTGGCGGCTCGGCGATGATGACGGAGCTGGACAAGACTGCGGCGCTGGTGAAGGGCATGGTGGATGCCGTGAAGATCCCCATCACCGCGAAGATGCGCCTCGGTTGGGATGACGATAACATCACGGCTCCTGATTTGGCGCGGGCGCTGGAAGATGTGGGTGTGGCGGGCATCTTCGTGCATGGCCGCACACGCGAGCAGGGTTTCGGTGGCACGGTGAATCTCGCGGGCATCCGCAAGGTGGTGCAGGCGGTGCAGCGCGTCCCGGTCATCGGCAAC
>CAZRGY010000184.1:0-7852 GCA_964599715.1 uncultured Verrucomicrobiota bacterium
GGGCGCTGGTGGGGGAGACGAGATAGGCTTCGCCGCCATGGCCGCCTTCGAACTCCAGCTTTACGGAGGGCGGGCAGATCTTCTTCAAGTGCTGGTGGACGAGTTTGAGGATTTTCTGCGGTTTCTGGTCGGGCACGAGGCGGAAGGTGAGCTTGGCCTTGGCCCAGGAGGGCACGATGGTCTTGCTGCCTTCGCCCTGGTAGCCACTGGTCAGGCCGTTGATCTCGCAGGTGGGGCGCGCACTGCGGCGTTCGATGGCGGTGAAGCCGTGTTCGCCCATGAGTTCTTTCACGCCGAGGAATTTCTTGTAGGCCGTCTCGCTGTAGGGCAGGCGGGCGAGTTGCTTGCGCTCGTAGGCGGTGAGCTTCACCACGCCGTCATAGAAGCCGGGGACGGTGATGCGGCCTTTCTTGTCGCGCAGTTGGGCGAGCATCTGGGCGAGGGCCATGGCGGGGTTTTCCACCGAGCCGCCGTAGATGCCGGAGTGCAGGTCGCGCGAGGGGCCGTGCAGGGTGACTTCCGCCGCCACGATGCCGCGCAGGGCGTAGGTGAGGGCGGGGTGCTTGAGGTCCGGCATGCCGGTATCGGAGATGACGATGGTATCGCAGGCGAGTTCCTGACGGCGTTCCTTGAGGAAGCCGACGAGGCTGGTGGAGCCGACTTCTTCCTCGCCCTCGATGAGGAAGGTGAGGTCGCAAGGCAGCTCGGTGCCGGTCTTGAGATAGGCCTCCACGGCGTTCAAGTGGGCGAGGTGCTGGCCTTTGTTATCGCTGGAGCCGCGGGCGTAGAGGGAATCGCCCTCGATGCGTGGCTCGAAGGCCGGGGATTTCCACAGGTTGAACGGTTCCGCGGGTTGCACATCATAGTGGCCGTAGATGACGTAGTGCGGCTTCTTGGAGCCGGCTTTGCGTGGGGTCTTGGCGAGGATGATGGGGTTGCCGGGTGTCTCGCAGAATTCCGTTTCCAGACCGATGGCGCGGCAATGGTCGGCGAGCCACTGGGCGCAGCTTTCGGTATCGTCCCGGTGATGCGGTTGGGCGGAGACGCTTTGGAGACGGACATAGTCGCCCAAGCGGTCGATAAACTCCTGCCGGTGCTCTTCAAGATAACGCAGAACGGGTTCCATAACGGGCGACAAGGTGCGGAAAAATCCGTTGTGGCTCAAGCGGGGAATTCGGGGCGTTCCTTGCGCTTGACGGAGGTTGGGGCGGGCGGGATTCTGGTGAGCGTTCCCGCTGGCAAGGCAGTTATTTCCGTGATTTGGCGTGCGAGATTTGAAGTGCGGCCCTGCGGCTGCGGCGGGGGACGACGATGACGGTGGGGTGGAGCGAGGGGCGGTTGGGGATGGGGTCGCGCGACGCGGTGAACAATTTGTTGAACCGGAAACGGAAGAGAAAACACAATTTTAGGGACTACCCCTTTACGCTTTGCGAGCGCCACCCGCCGCACTTTTCAGCCGCCGTTTAAAGGGTAATACCCCATGGTGATCCTAGGACTTCCGACCTACAGTGCCGACATGTTAGACAGTAATATTATAGGTATGGATTCCATTCGCGCGCCATCCATGCTATCCTGCTTTTTCTCGCGGATATTGCTGATTCTGTTCACCACTGTGGCACTGGCCTCAACCGTCCGGGCCAACCAGATCATCGGCCTCACGGACTGCAATTGCACCAACCTGACCGTTCAGTTGAGCGAGTTTCCCCAAGGCTCCTTGGTGGCTCACTTTGATGACGTGGTTCTGGATTTCACCTACGATTACACGAATCAAACTATCACCATATCCCGGCCGGTCGGCCTAGCGCCAGGCACTTACTGGCTGGCCATCTGGCAGGGCAACGAATTTTTGGCGGCGGCGTTTGTCACCCTTTGTGACTGCAACCCTTCTCCCTGTGCCGGCACGATTCTGGGCCTCACCATCACGGAGAGTTATCCGTCCAACCCGGTATCGACCGGTGATTCCGTGGTCTTCGGCGGATCGGTCAGCAACTCCGGCAACATCACCTTGACCAATGTCCTCGTATTCAGCAGCCAACCGGGCAACACCCTGGTGCTTGGCCCGATCACACTCGCCCCGGGGGCAGCCTCCAATTTTACCGGCAGCTACCTTGCCATCGGCGGGTCCAACCCGGCGACGAACTCGACCATTGTGACCAACAGCAGTGGCACCATCACGACGAATGTGGTCAGCACTCTGACCACGAACAACACGGTCACCGTTACGACGAATGTGGTCAGCACCCTGACCACGAACAACGCGGTCACCGTTACGACGAACGTGGTCAGCACCGTGGCCACGAACAACAGCGACACCGTGACAACAAACGTGGTCAGCACCGTGGTCACGAACAACACCGTTACAATCATGACCAATGCTGTCGCCCCGTCGTTTGTCAGCATCCGTTCGCCACTGGCCGATCGTCCCGGGGAGGTCGTGGACCGCTTTGAGGTGGGCACGAACTTGAATGGATTGACCTTCTACGGTTCCGCTTCGCTTTACGGACCCACCCTGCTTTATTCCATCCGCCATGACGATCTGAGCCCGTCCATCTTCACCACTATCAAAACCGAGGTCGCTCCGCATACTGATCCCCCTCGGACCGAGCCCAAGGATTCGATTGGCCTGCGCAACTACGATTCGCTGGCTTTCGCCGCCCCGCAAATAACCGGGGCCTCGTCCGTAAGTTTTTACTATCTGCGGCATGACAGCGTCGGTGCTTCTTATTTCGGCTACATCATTCCTGGCGGGGTTTACGCTGATATGTTCACCGGCGGAAGTATTGGCACCAACTTTGATGCCTTGACCTTCGCCGCGCCGAATGCGGCGGCTCAGGGCGCAAACTTGTTTTATTATTTGCGTCACGACCTCTCGGGCAATTCGTTTTTCGGCACCATCAATCCGGATGCCGCCACCAGCGGCGTGGCCGCGAACGATCTGTTCAACCTCGGCAAAAAAATTGATTACATGACTTTTTCCGCCGTGGACACCGGCTACGGGCCTGAGAACCAGTTCTATTACCTGCGCCATGACGCCGATGGCAATACCGTGTTCGGAACCATTAACGCCTCGGTCACCTTCGTGGGCACTCCGTCCGAACGCGCGGTTGATCGCTTCACACTGACCGGACGATTCCAGGAGTTGGAATTTACCGCTACCGATGTGGGATATAATGCCAATTTGTTTTACTCCATTCGGGGTGGCACCAGTCTTGCCACCAACATCCTGACGACTTTCAGCACCAACTCCGTCATCACTTTGACCACCAACACCCTGACAACTTTCAGCACCAACTCGATCATAACCTTGACCACTAACATCGTTTCGACCCCCACCACCAACTCGGTCACAACTTGGGTGACCAACTCGGTCATAACCTTGACGACCAACGCACTGATTACTTTAACCACCAACACAGTGGTCACTTACACGACCAATAGCGTGGTCAGCTTCACCCCGACCAACACAGTCACGGCGGTCGGCCAGGACATCTGTCAGGCCCGGACCGTGGCCGCGGCCGCCAATGGTCTCGGCCCGGTCAACCCACAGTTGCCCGTGCCGATCGCCGGCGCGCCCGCGATGACGACCAACGGATTCTTCGGCTTCTCCTTTCCCACGGAGAATGGGATACCGTACACCGTGCAATATAAGAATGCCTTGAATGATCCGGATTGGACCGATTTGGAAACAGTCATTGGCACAGGCGCAAACCAGTCCATTACCGATCCGGCGGCCGCCCAACTTCCGGAGCGATTTTATCGGATCACATTCACGCCATAATCAATCCGGCTTTTTGGGTGGGGATCGTCCCAGCCGGAGGAAAGTTCCTTCGGCTGGATTTTACAAAGGTAAGCGTCGTCCACAGCACCTCTTGACGAAGGAGCGGTAGTTGTCAGAAGTGTCGTAGCATATTGCTACGACGTTTATGAAGCTGCTTTCAGAAGTGACTGTTTGTTGCTCGCAGCGAAGGCCGCCGGAGTGATGTCCTTGATCTGGTGGTTGGTCAGGTGCGGCAGCCTAGTGAGGTCTTCCCGCAGGTAAGCTTACGGTTCGAGCCCACGCCGCTTGCAACTCTCGATGATCGTGTAAATTACTGCACTGCGTTGCCCCGCCTCGGCCTCCCCAATGAAGAGCCAGTTCTTTTTGCCGATGGCGGTGGGCCGGATCGAGTTCTCGCCGAGATTATTGTCGATCTCCAGCCGACCATCGCCCAGATACACCGTGAGGGTGCGCCACTCCACTTGGGGCGGGATTTTTGGGGAGGGTGACCGGTGGTGTCGCTCGTGCTTCGCGCAACTCCGAAAGTCTTCGCGAGCAGGCCAGCCGGCTACAAGCTGTCATCCCTGCCGGGATGGCGGGTGTAGTCATGGTGAGCTTCGCGGGGAGTTGGAGGGTGAACTGGACGACTTGCGCCGGAGCTTCAACGGGCTGTCGGCGATGGTGATGGAACGGTTGGGCGAGGATCTGCGGCAGGGAGTGTTGTTCATGTTCATCAATCGGCGGCAATTGTCTCCTCGGCGGGCTAGCGGATGCTTCCGTCGCTACGCGACGGTGGGGTGGTGGCGGCTGACGGCGGCTTGAAAGCCGCCGCTAGGAATCTTGCGTGCCTGACGGCACGCGCGCGGGTGCAGGGTGCCGGTGCGCCGGCCCAGTAACTAACGGCAGGAGGGAGGGGCAGCCGGGACGGTCCCCGACGAACATGCCGGGGGTGTGCCGGTTTGCCAATACGCCGACAGCGAACATCGGGCAGCCGGGACGGTCTGCCCGGACGGCAGGCCGGAGGCCTGCGCTACGGGAGCAGGGCGGGAAGGGGTCGGCGCGAGGGCGCACCGAACGACAGCGGGGGCGGCTGTGGTCCCCCGATCTGAAACGGCGGGGTTAAAAGACTGTGCCATGGGAGAGGGGTTCGGCGCGAGGGCGCACCGAACGATCCCGAGGGTGAATCGGGCAAGACGCGAGGGCGGTTGTGGGCCTTGGTCGGTAGAAAACCTCGGCACTTATGTACATGTGCCGAGGGGGATTTCGGGTCTCGGGTCTCGGGTTTCGAGACCCTGGGCGCGGTCAGGACACAGATAACTGGGTTGATTGGTCGAGGGGGGAAGCTGGGCGGACCCTGGGCTAAACATCGGGGCAGGCGGAGTTTGGCCCGGGGCGCGGTGCCCAGCACTGCGAAATCTTCGTTTGCAAGATTTTGAGGGGCAGGGAATTGCGGAAAACGCCCGGGTTTTCGTGAAATTTTGCTGGCGATTTTGACGGGGATGGGGCATTGTTTACACACTCGAACGTGTGAGTGATTGTTCTGGTTCGGGTAAAGGATGGAGTGAGACGTGTGACAGGCGTTATCCCCCCAAAACTTATCGGTTCTTTGACATAAAGTATATGCGTACGCGTGCGTTGTTTAACCACGGAATACGCGGCCGAAGTTCGGCTTCCCATTATTGGGGAGGAGATGTGGTTTTGAGTCGGTTTGTTAAACCACGGAATACACTGAATACACAGAGGTGGTGATGCAACCCGTTCCGGGTAGTGGATTCTGTCCAGTCTACCCAGGGTAGTCCCGTATGCGCGGGACAACCACTGGGCTGATGGATTTGAACCACGTTGTGGTTCGGGATAAGTGATGCCGTCTCGCTACTTCTTCTTTCTGAAGAGGTCGAAGGGGTTGATGGTTGTCTTGTTCGTGGTGGTGGAGGACGGGGCGTTGGTGTCGCCTTTGTCCTTGGGTTGGCCGGTGAGGATGTTGCCCACGCCTTTGAGGATGTTGTTGCCTTTGCTGCCGATATCGAGCGGGAGTGCCCCGGCGGACTTCAGCAGCAGGCCGGTGATGACGAGTTCTTTGATGTCGGCCTTGGGTTCGCCCAAGGTGCCTTTCAGGGTCACGAAGCTGGGCATCGCGACGAAGGCATTGGTCTGGTCGCGGTCGGTGATGGAGAAGTGTTTGGCCAGGCCTTTGGCGAGCTGGATCTCGACGGGGTGGCTCAAGGGAGAGTTGGTGAGGACATCGGCCATCTTGATGGGGCCGCTGAGGGAGGCGATGAAGGCCGGGCTGTGGGCGGCGGCTTTTTGCAGGTCGATGGTGCCCTGGCCGATGGTGATGTCGGAGTAAACGGCGTTGAGCGGGGTTTGCAGGAGTTCCGGGATGCGGAGCACGAGGGCGATGGCGGAGATGACGGGGTAGAATTTGCCTTTCTCGATCAACTGGATGTTGGCGTTGGTGAAGTTGAGGGAGATGTTGCCGGTGAGGTTTTGTTGCAGGCTCTTATCGGTGGTGCCGGCGCCTTTGATGCCGATGTTCGCGAAGAGATCGCCAGCGGCGCGATTCTTATAATCGGGCGCGAAGCTGTTCGCGAGCGGGGCGAGGGGAACTTTGTCCGCCTTGGCGGAGATATCGTAGCGGTAGCCGGGCACGCTGAGGTCGAGATCGACGCGGGCGCTGACAGGAGCGCCGTTGAGGGAGAGTTGCGCGGGGTCGATCTTCACCTGGCTGCCATTCAAGAGTAGGGTGGTGAGCCAGTTCTCGGCGGCGATCTCACGGAGGTAAAGTTTTTTGATGTCGAGTTCGGCTTTGAAGTCCTTGAAGGGCAGCTTCACGGCATCGGGTTCCTTGGTCGGATCGGTGGTCGGAGTGGGAGCTGTGGGAGCGGGTTTGCCGGTGTCGCTGGAGGTGCCGGAGAAGATATCGTAGTAGCTGGTGAGGTCCAGACCGGCGGAAGCGATCTTGATATTGCCGGTGATGGCGTCGGCGTTGGATGAATCGACTTTGCCGGAGACGGTCACTTCGTTTTTGGCGCGGTCAGTGGGGGTCAGGAGTAGTTGGACATTGCGGAGGTTCAACACTTGCTTGTCCATGCCGGCATCCAGTACGGCGACGGCGGTGAGCGGCTCTTTGGGCAGTTTGCCGGCCTTGTCGGTGACGAGCAGGCGGGAGATCTGGAGGTCCGCTTTGATGCCGGATTCGGCGGCGGGATTCAGAGTGATGCTGCCCTTGGAATTGATGGTCAGCGAAGTGAGCGTGGCATCGGTGAGGAACGGAGCCATGACGGCGGCGAGGAGGTTCTCGTTGAGATTGGCCAGGCTGTAATCGAATTTGCCGGTCGAGTTGGTGGCGGTGTAAGTGCCGGAGAAATCGAAGCTGCCGGCGGGCTTGCCCGCGTGTTGGATGGAGGCGGTGAGGTTCGGGGTGATGACCTGTTGGGTGGAGACATTCACCGAGATGTCCGCCGCCACTTGGAGGTTATCCAACGCGATGTCGGCGACCTTGCCGGTGACGTTTAGCACGGCATCGCCTTTGACGGATTGGAAATTTTTGACGGCGAGTTTGCCACGCACGGCGGCGTTGATCGGTTTGGGAGATTCGGTGCCGGAGACCAAGGCCAGGTTCTTCGCCGAGGTCTGGTAGGTGGTCAGGATGTCTTTGCCGCCGTTTTCGAAGGAGACATCCATGGAGGCATCCACCAAGCCCGCACTGGCGAAATCGCCCGCGACAGGTTTCCAGTCGGCGAGGTTGAGCTGGCTGAGTTTCAGGCTGAGCGAAGAATTGCCGGCGACATCGCCGCTGGGCGAGATGTGGATGGGCTGGGTGATGCCGAGATCGAGCAGCGGCTTGGACTTCTGGCGCGAGGTGAAGCTGAGCTTGTTGATCTGGGTATTGGTCGTGGTGAGATTGTGTTGCAGGGAATACTCGGCAGCGAAATCCACAGGCGCGACCTGCTCCTTGCCTTTGATCAAGGTGAACTGTTTGCCGTCGAACTGGCCGTTGATGGTGATGAGCGAGAAGCCTTGGGCGATCTCCACCACGTTGCTGCTGGAGAGCAGGGTGGTGCCGAAATCGTAGCCGATGGCCGCACCGATGAG
>CAZRGY010000185.1:0-7842 GCA_964599715.1 uncultured Verrucomicrobiota bacterium
CGGCAGGGCAGCCGGGACGGACTGCCCGGACGGCAAGCCTGAGGCTTGCGCTACGGGGGAAGGCGACTTAGGCGGGTGGGTTTGCGGTAAAAAGCGTGAATCCTAAGTTTTTGATAGGCAATTCATTGCGTATAAAGTGATTTTAATTTGCTGATTGGTATCCTCTGGAGTGCTGACAACCCCGTTGTCGGCAAAGGAGAGGTTTAGCGGCGCGGAATAGTCCCCCCTCTGAGAATCCTCACGAAAAGAAGGATGGATGGTTTATGCCTTGGGCGTGAGCTGTCGGAAGAAATAAGGAGAATAGGACTTATGGGACGGATAGGACAGATGGGGATGAATTGGGACGGTGAGGCGTTATCGCGCGCGGGTTTCGAGGCGTCAAGCCACAGCGGGGGGAGCTGAGGCAAACCTCAGCACTCCAAATCAGGCGATGACGAGGGACGACGACGAGGACGAGCACGAAGTCGCACTGCCAATTCGGTTTGCATCAAGGGGGTTATTGGCTTAGAAAGTCCGTTCCGTTTGGCCGGGTGGATTCACCGGGTCGGGCGTTTAGCCGAATGAAAAGTAACGTCGAAATCTATGACACGACTCTGCGGGATGGTTCGCAGGGTGAAGGGATCAATTTCTCGCTCGCGGACAAGCTCCGCATCGCAGAGAAGCTGGATGCTTTCGGCGTGCACTACATCGAGGGTGGTTGGCCGGGGTCGAATCCCAAGGACATGGAGTTCTTCCAGCAGGCGAAGAAGCGGAAGTGGAAGAATGCGAAGATCGCGTCGTTCGGGTTCACCCGGAAGAAGGGGGTGGCGGTGGAGGACGATGCGCAGGTCCGCATGTTGCTGGATTCCGGTTCACCGGTGATCACCATCGTGGGCAAGACTTGGCTGCTGCATGTGAACGAGGTGTTGCGCGTGAAGCCGGAGGAGAATCTGGCGATGATCGGCGACACGATCCGTTTCCTGAAAGATCACGGCAAGATCGTGGTGTATGATGCGGAGCACAGCTTTGACGGTTTCAAGGATGAGCCCGAGTACGCGCTGGCCACGTGGCAGGCGGCGGAGAAGGCGGGCGCGGATGTGATCTGCCTGTGTGAGACGAACGGCGGTTGTCTGCCGAGCGAGGTCTCGCGCATCGTGAGTTTTGCGAAGGGCAAGTTGAATGCGCGCATCGGCATCCATACGCATGATGATTGCGGGTTGGGCGTGGCGAACGGCATTGCGGGTTTGGAAGCGGGCGCGACACATATCCAGGGCACGATCAACGGTTACGGTGAGCGCACGGGTAATTGCAACCTGATCAGCGTGATGCCGTTGGTGCAGTTCAAGCTGAAGAAGGTGGGCGTGCCGCCGAAGTCGCTGCCGAAGTTGAAAGAGCTTTCCGAGTTCGTGAACGAGATCGCGAACATGCGGCATGATCCGCGCCAGCCGTGGGTGGGCCAGACGGCGTTCGCGCACAAGGGCGGCATCCATGTCCACGCGATCGAACGCGTGGCGCGGAGCTACGAGCATATCAATCCGGAGGCTGTGGGGAATCACCGGCGCGTGCTGGTGAGCGACATGTCCGGCCGCACGAATATTTTGGTGAAGGCGCAGGAACTGGGCTTCAAGATCACGGTGGAGACGCCGGAGCTGAAGACCATCACGGCGAAAATCAAGGAACTGGAGAACGCTGGCTACGAGTACGAGGCGGCGGAAGGTTCGTTGGCATTGCTGATCCGCCGTTTGCTGAGCCATCAGGAGTTGCCGTTCAAGGTGGACGGATACCATGTCTCGATGCGGCGCGATGGTGACGCCTCCATCTGCCAGGCGACGATCAAGGTGAAGGTGGGCGAGAAGACCGCGCATACGGTGGCTGAAGGTGATGGTCCGGTGAATGCCCTGGACGGAGCTTTGCGCGCGGCGTTGACGAGCTTTTTCCCGAAGCTGAAGAAGGTGAAGCTGACGGATTACAAAGTGCGCATCCTGGACAGCGCGACCGGCACGGCAGCGAAGACCCGGGTGCTGATCATCTCCACGGACGGCAAGAACGAATGGGGCACGGTAGGTGTGCACGACAATATCATCGAGGCCTCCCTGCAGGCGCTCATCGACAGCATGGAGTATGCGCTGATGAAGAAGTAGATTTGCGAAAGAAACCGAACACGGGCATTATAGAGATATGACAGTCGCGATGAAAAAGAAGGCTGACAAGTTGATGGCCTCGCTGACGCCCAAGGAAAGGGTGGAGCTGGGCGAGATGCTGTTGACGGGAGTCAACGATTTCGTCAGTCCAGGCATCGAGAAGGCGTGGGACAAGGAATTGAAGCGCCGGTTGGAAGAGGTACGCAGCGGCAAAGTGAAAACGATTCCGGCCGAAAAAGTTCACGCCAATATCAAACGTCGACTGAATGAAATCAAAGCCGATCGAGTATCATCCCGCCGCGCTGCTTGAGGTGATGGAGGTGTTTGAGTGGTATGAGCAGTGCGAGGAAGGTTTGGGGGTGCGTTTCCACCAAGAGCTTTCCAAGGCTGAAAAGTTTATCAGGAAATTCCCGCTTTTGGGCACGCCGAAGGATTATGGGGTGCGTAAAAGGGCCTTGGCCATTTTCCCATACAACCTGATTTATGCAGATGAGCCAGCGGCAATAACAGTTATCGCGTTGGCACATCACGCGCGCGAGCCGGAATACTGGCTGCAGCGGTTAAGTGAATAGTTTAAAGAAAGCAGAACATGTCCGAGATTTCGAAGGCTTACGAGCCACAGGCAGTTGAAGAGAAGTGGTATGAGTTCTGGATGAAGCAGGGTTGCTTCACGGCCGACCCGTCGCGCGTCAGTGAGAAGCGCCCGGCCTATTCCATCGTCATCCCCCCGCCGAATGTGACGGGTGTGCTCACGATGGGGCATGTGCTGAACAATACCATCCAGGACATCCTCGCCCGCAAGGCGCGCATGGATGGCAAGGAAGTGCTCTGGTTGCCCGGCACGGATCACGCCGGTATCGCCACGCAGAACGTGGTGGAGAAAACACTGCGCAAGGAAGGTGCCATCAAGCATCGCGATGACTTGGGCCGCGAGGCGCTCGTGGAGAAGATCTGGGAGTGGAAGCACAAGTACGGCGGCATTATCATCCAGCAGTTGAAGAAGCTCGGGGCTTCCTGTGACTGGTCGCGTGAACGCTTCACGATGGATGAGGAGTATTCCAAATGCGTGCAGAGCGTGTTCGTGGACCTCTACAACAAGGGGCTCATCTACCGTGGCAAGCGCATGGTGAACTGGTGCCCGGCTTCCCAGACCGCGCTCTCTGATGAAGAAGTCATCATGAAGGAGCAGAAAGGTTTCCTCTACTACTTCAAGGTGGAAGTGGTGGAAGAGCCCGGCACGTTCCTGACCATCGCGACGACGCGTCCGGAAACGATCCCGGGTGATACGGCCATCGCCGTGAATCCGAAAGATCCGCGCTACGCGAAGTACATCGGGAAACATGCTCGTCGCCCATTGCCGGTGGAGAATCAGGCCTTCCTGCCGATCATCGGTGATGAGCATGTGGACTTCGAGTTCGGCACGGGTGTGTTGAAGGTGACCCCGGCGCATGACAAGGCGGACTACGAGATTTTCCATCGCATCCATGATTGGGCCATCGCGGCTTCCTCGAATTCGCCGTTCATGTGGAAGCTGGCAACGATGGAGCCGATCGAGGTCATCGATGCGAAGGGCTTCATGACGGAAGCGGCCGGAGCAGACTTGAAGGGACTCGAGCGTTTCAAAGCGCGCAAGGTCGCGGCGGAGAAGCTCGTGGAGCTTGGTCTCGCGGTGAAGGAAGAGCCTTACACGAACAATGTGGGCTATAGCGAACGCGCTGATGTGCCGATTGAACCGCGCCTAAGTAAGCAATGGTTTCTGAGATATCCGAGTGTGGAGAAATCCCGTGCTTGTGTGACGACCGGTGAGATGAAGTTCTATCCGGATCGCTGGGCCAAGGTGTATGACCACTGGCTAGTTGGCATTCAGGACTGGTGCATCAGCCGCCAGCTCTGGTGGGGACATCGTATTCCAGTTTGGTATCGCAAAGAAACCTACACTGATGGGAAAATCTCAGTGGAGGTTGAGTATGATGAAGAAGATGCGCCTCGCAGGAAATTTCCCATAGAAGAAGTTACGGCAGGTGGATTTACGGCTGAAGTAGCCGACACCAAAAACGCCACATTGCAGCCCAATATTTATATTGGTTTAGAGCCTCCATCTGATCCGGAAAATTGGACGCAAGACCCCGACGTGCTCGACACGTGGTTCAGTTCCTGGTTGTGGCCGTTCGCCACGATGGGTTGGCCGGAAGATAATGAGACGTTGAAGCAATTCTACCCGACCACGGACCTCGTGACCGGGCCGGACATCATTTTCTTCTGGGTGGCGCGCATGATCATGGCGGGCTACGAGTACAAAGGTAATCTGCCATTCAAGAACGTCTATTTCACGGGCATCATCCGCGACAAGCAAGGGCGCAAGATGTCGAAATCACTCGGCAATTCGCCCGATCCGCTGGACCTCATCGCGAAGTATGGTGCGGATGCGTTGCGCTTCGGCGTGATGCGGGCAGCGCCGTTGGGGCAGGACATTTTGTTCGATGAACAGAACGTCGAGCTGGGTCGCAACTTCTGCAACAAGCTGTGGAACGCGTGCCGTTTCCGCCAAATGCAAGGTGGGGCCACAGAGACGGAGATCAACCCGGATCTGCTGACCTCGGACGATAAGTGGATCCTGATCCGGTTGGATCAATCCATCCGCGAGGTCACGCAGGCGTTTACGGATTACAAGTTCAATGACGCCACCAACACGTTGTATCGCTTCTTCTGGAGTGAGTATTGCGACTGGTATGTGGAAGCGTCGAAGGCGGCCTTCTATGGTGAAGATGCGAAGCTGAAAGCCAACAAGCTGGCGGTCATCGACTTCATCTTGGGCAACCTGTTGCGCCTGTTCCATCCGTTCATGCCGTTCATCACGGAAGAGCTGTGGCACGACATGGGTTACTCGCAGGACATGCCGGATAACCAAGGCGGCCAGACAATCATGTTCGCCACGTGGCCGAAGGCGTTGACCGAGGAGGAGAAGACCTACTTCGGCCTCGATGACACGGCAGACAAGGTCGCGGCGGCGAAGTATGAGCTGGTCTCCATGGGGCGCAACCTGCGTCGCGAGTTGAAGCTGGACCCGGCGAAGAAACTGAAGTTTGTGCTGAAGCCCGCGGGTGACCTGCCTGCGGCTGAGGTGGAGGTGCTGCGCTTGTTGCTCAATGCTGAAACGATCGAGGTGAACGGTGGTTATGCGCCGCCTAAAGGCACGCCGTCTTCCGGTAATGCCTTGGGCGAACTGTATCTGCCGACGGAAGGCTTGATCGATTTCGCGGCGGAACGTGAGCGCCTGAGCAAGGAATTGGAGAAGGTGCGCGGGGAGATCGGCAAGGTGCAGGACAAGCTGAACAATCCGAACTTCACCCAGAAAGTTCCGGCGAAGGTGCTGGAAGAGCACCAGCAACGGCTCGCGGACTGGCAGGGGAAAGAGAAGCATATCCTCGCTTCGCTGGAGAACCTGCCGGAGTAGAAAGTGGAATGTTTTGGTCTGAACCGGCCGGAGACATGATTTCCGGCCGGTTCTTTTTTTTAGCAAGGAAGACAGTTTTACGGGACACTTTCTCCGGGGGGCTGTCTTTTTTATCATGCGGTCGCGGCAGATAGCTGAATCTTCTCCGTAGTCTCACGCAGAATTATTTTGCTCTGTCGCGTTCCCTCCATAGACTCTACGCCGTGGAGCATCATAGTGTCCTGAATGACATGGCGATATGCATCGTGGCCGCGTGGCTGCTGGGCATCATCGGCCAGTTGCTGCGGCAGCCGCTGATACTTATGTATCTGTTGGCGGGGGTCATCATCGGCCCGTTGTGCCTGAAAATGGTCAGCGCACAGGAATCCATCAAGACCATCTCCGACCTTGGCCTCATCCTGCTCCTGTTCATGATCGGCTTGGAGATCGATCTGAAGAAGATTCTCGGATCCGGCAAACTGATCACTTTCACTGCCCTTTCACAGATATTTGGCGGGTTCGCGTTTTCGGCGGTCTTTTTTATCCTGCTCAGGAGTTCCTTGGATAACTCGTTGAGCGTGGCCTATCTGATTGTGGCGAGTGTGCTCAGCAGCACGGTTATCATCGTCAAGATCCTCTATGATAAGCGGGAGCTGGACACCTTTGCCGGGCGGCTGACTTTGGGCGTACTCGTGGTGCAAGACTTGGTAGCCATCATCTTGCTGGCCATCCAGCCGAACCTGAATGACCCGCAAGTGAGCGTGTTCGTCATCTCCTTGTGCAAGGCAGCCTTCTTGGTTTTGGTGGCGTTTGTGGTCAGCCGTTATCTTCTGCCGCCCTTGTTCCGCAGTATCGCGCGTTTGCCGGAGCTGGTCCTGGTGGGGGCTATCGGCTGGTGTTTCTGGGTTTCCTGGATGGCCAGCAATTTGGGGCTTTCGGCGGAGATGGGGGCATTGGTCGCCGGGGTGGCGCTCTCGACTTTCCCTTACACGCTGGATGTCACGGCGAAGGTCACCAGTTTGCGTGATTTCTTTGTGACCCTGTTCTTTGTGGCGTTGGGCATGAACATCCCGGCGCCCAACTTTGAGCTGTTGCGAGGGGCCATCATCTTTTGCGCCATCCTGGTGGTGGGACGTTTCATCACGGTGTTCATCCCCATGCTGAAGATGCGTTGCGGTCATCGGGCCAGCTTGTTGACGGCCATCAATCTGGCGCAGGTCAGTGAGTTTTCACTGGTGATCGTGGCGCTGGGCATTCAGTACAAGCACATCACGGAAGCGACGGCGGGCATCGTCAGCTACGCCTTCGTCATCATGGCCATCCTCTCGACGTATGCCATCGCCAATGCCGAGGAGATAATCCGGCGGTTAAGCACTTTCCTCAGCGATGTGAACATCGATGATTTGAATGAAGAAGGTTCCACGCTGAACATGCACGGCGGTAATCCCAAGGTCTTCCTGCTGGGCTTCTCCTGGGCGGCCAGTTCGTTGCTGGATGATATCCGGCGTAAAAATCCAGATCTGGTGAGAGACCTGGTCGTCATCGATTTCAATCCACAGGTGAACGAAGGACTGACCAAGCGCAAGGTGCGCGTCATCTATGGTGACATCAGCCAGCGCGATACTTTGCTGCACTCCGGGGTGGACCAGGCGGAGATCATCGTCTGCACCCTGCCGAACAGCATCTTGAAGGGCAGCACCAATCAAAAGCTGGTGCGCATGGTCCGGGAGATCAATCCCACAGCGAAGATCATCATGCATGCGGAATACTTCGCCGACCTGCCGGCACTCTATGCGGCCGGGGCCAGTTATGTGAGCGTGCCGCGGCTTACGGAGGCGGCTGAGCTGTTGGAGATGATCGAGGCAGCCGGAAAAGATCTGTTGGATGAGAAGCGCGCCGCGCAGGAAGCTTTCGTCAAGCAACGGGATGAGGTCATCCCTTGATCCGTCCGTTATCCATTATTCTGTCAGGAAATCCATGAAGCTGTCTGAACTCAAACGTGCCCTGAAAACCGCTGTCATCGCTGCCCAAGCCGGAGGGGCTTTGATGCGCAAGAACCTCGGCTCCACCAAGGTCATCAACGAAGCCACGCAACACGACATCAAGCTGGAGCTGGATGTGCGCTGCCAGAAACTCATCGAGAAGACCTTGCGGAAAGCATTTCCGGACATCGCGATCTTGGGCGAAGAAGGCGTGCTGGGTGATACGAGTGCGGAGTATCGTTGGGTGGTGGATCCGATCGATGGGACGGTGAATTTCACTTACGGATTGCCGCATGCCTGCGTTTCC
>CAZRGY010000186.1:0-370 GCA_964599715.1 uncultured Verrucomicrobiota bacterium
CTACAGCTTCCAGATCGAGCTCACCCATAAGCTCTGGCGACAAGGCATGCGCGTCGTGGAAGTCCCCATTATTTTCACCGACCGCTTTCAAGGCACCTCCAAGATCTCGCGCAAGATCGTTTACGAAGCCGTCTTCATGGTCTGGCGCCTCCTCGCCCAAAACGGCCTACGCCGCTGGCCCAAAGGAAAATGATCGTCCTCCGCTGGCAGGGCGAGAGTCCCCTCGAGCCCTTGCATTCCCCCGTAGCGCAGGCCTGCTACCCCGGCGTTTTGGTCGGGGCCTGCCTGCCGTCCGGGTAGCCGTCTCGGCTGCCCACTTTGGAGTGCGGAGGCTTGACTCCGCTTTCACCCAGAGGCGGCTTGACGCCTC
>CAZRGY010000186.1:382-7832 GCA_964599715.1 uncultured Verrucomicrobiota bacterium
GACATCTATCTTTCCCCTTTGTGCCCTTTGCGCCGCTTTGCAGTGCCGGAAACAGACCCATAACTCAACTGACTGTTCCATCCGCGTCTATCTGTGCTAATCTGTGTCCATCTGTGGTTGGAAAAATCCCCGGCGGAATGAGTTTTACACCCGGCCTTTCGTCCGTTACACCACCCGCCTTTCATGAACGAGAAGTATGTTGCCAAGATCGCGTCTGAGCTGAAGCTCCAGCCGCGCCAAGTCGCCGCCACCGCCAAACTGCTGGCTGAGGGCGGCACCGTCCCTTTCATCTCCCGCTATCGCAAGGAAGCCACCGGTTCATTGGATGAAGTCGCCATCACGAACATCCGCGAGCGCATGAACAGCCTCGTGGAACTCGACCAGCGCCGTGATGCCATCATCAAGTCCCTCACCGAACGCAACCTGCTCTCTGATGAGCTCAAGGCCGCCGTGCTCCAAGCCGAGACGCTCAGCTCCCTGGAAGACATCTACCTGCCTTACCGTCCCAAGCGCCGCACCCGGGCCACCATCGCCAAGGAAGCCGGTTTGGAACCGCTCGCTGACAAACTGTTCAACGAGCAATCCACCCTCGACCCGCTCAAGGCCGCCGAACCGTTCGTTGATCCCGCCAAGGAAGTCAAAGACATCGCCGCCGCCCTGGCCGGAGCGCGAGACATCATCGCCGAACGCATCAGTGATGATGCCGAAGCCCGTGCCAAACTGCGCGCGCTCTATCAGAGTCAGGCCACCATCCGCTCCAAGGTCATGTCCGACAAGCAGGAGGCGGGGGCAAAGTTCAAAGATTACTTCGACTGGAGCGAACCCATCGCCACTATCCCCAGTCACCGCCTGCTCGCTATCCGTCGCGGCGAGACGGAGGGTTTTCTCATCGTCCGCATCAATCCACCGGACGAAGAAGCGTTGAACCTGCTCGAACCGCTCTTCGTAAAAGCCCCCGGTAAACCTGCTGGCGAACAAATCCGCCTCGCCGTGCAAGAGAGCTACAAGCGCCTGCTCGGGTTCGCCATCGAAGCGGAGATGCGCATCGAATCGAAGAAGAAGGCGGACATCGAAGCCATCCGCGTCTTCGCCGAGAACCTCCGCGAACTGCTGCTCGCCGCCCCACTCGGACGCAAGAACACCCTCGCCATCGATCCCGGCTTCCGCACTGGTTGCAAGACCGTGGTGCTGGACCGTCAGGGTAAGCTGTTGCATCACGATGTCATCTATCCCACGGCCGCCTCTTCCAACCAGATCCGTGAAGCGGCCACGGCGGTGCTCGCCTTGGTGAAGCAATACCAGATCGAGGCCATCGCCATCGGTAACGGCACTGCCGGGCGTGAGACGGAAACTTTTATCCGCAAGCTAGGACTGCCCGCATCCATCCCCATCGTGATGGTGAATGAAAGCGGTGCCTCCATCTATTCCGCTTCAGACGTCGCGCGCGAAGAGTTCCCGAATGAAGACGTGACTGTCCGCGGTTCGGTTTCCATTGGTCGCCGCCTTATGGACCCGCTCGCCGAACTGGTGAAGATCGATCCGAAATCCATCGGCGTCGGCCAGTACCAACACGACGTGGATCAGCCTGCCTTGAAGCGTGGCTTGGATGACGTAGTGATGAGTTGCGTGAACGGCGTGGGGGTGGAACTGAACACCGCCAGCAAACAACTCCTGAGTTACGTCTCCGGTCTCGGCCCCGCCCTCGCCGCGAGTATCGTGGCTTATCGCAATGAACACGGCCCCTTCAAATCACGTGCGGATCTGCAAAAAGTGCCTCGGCTCGGACCGAAGGCGTTTGAACAAGCTGCTGGTTTCTTACGAGTCCGCGATGGCGCGCATCCATTGGATGCCAGCGCCGTGCATCCCGAGAGCTATCCCATCGTCGATGCGATGGCCAAAGATGCGCAAGCCGACGTGAACGCACTCATGCGCGACAGCGCCCTGCGCTCCCGCATCAAACTTGAGAAGTATGTCACGGAAACGGTCGGCATTCCGACTTTGAAAGATATCATGGATGAGCTGGCGAAGCCGGGGCGTGATCCACGTCAGCAGTTCGAAGTCTTCGCCTTTCAAGACGGCGTGGAGAAGATGGAAGACTTGCGCCCCGGCATGAAACTGCCCGGCCTTGTGACAAATGTGACAGCATTCGGGGCATTTGTTGACATTGGAGTACATCAAGACGGCTTGGTGCACGTGAGCCAGCTCGCTGATAAATTCGTGAAAGACCCGGCCGAGATCGTGAAGGTGCAACAGAAGGTGATGGTGACAGTGACCGAAGTGGATCTCGCGCGCAAACGCATCGCACTTTCCATGAAAGCGAATCCGGAGATCGGCGGCACCAGTCAGAACAACCGCACTTCACCCGCTGCCCCACGGTCACCCGGCCAACAACGCCCGCCGCAAAAACCTTCGTTTTCCAAAGGAAACGACTGGTTTTCCACCGCCCTGGACAAAGCGAATCAACGTGGTCAGAAAAACTGACCAATATACTATACTCAAAAAAAATACGCAGGATGCGCGGCATCTCCCCTCCGCCCATCCTGCGTTTCTGTTTCTCCTGACGACACTCTGCGATGCAAGTTTGCTGCCAATTGCAATGCGCACATTTTGATATTTGACCGCTGATTGAAATCCGACAGGCGGACGCATCAATTTCTTTCAAAGTGTTCAGCTTTGCGCAGCTCAAACCTGTCGCGAAGCCACTTCCTTGAATAAAACCGTACAGAAGGAGCCAGAAATAGGGGCCACTACGTAGCTGGCATCACCCTTGCTAGAGCCACAACTGGTTGCGGTCGCAAAGGCCGTGACCACAAAAAGTCGTAACCCCGTGGTCGCAATTTGATCACGTTATGAAAACCTCACTGAAACTGCTCGGCATGGTGGCCCTGGTGCTGACCGCCTGCTCATCTGAAGAAGAAGCACCATTCACGGCAACTCCTGCCGCACCGGCTCCCCAGGCTGCATTCGATGCAACTAGCGGAGTTCAAACCCTGCCCTCGGCGGCCATGCCTGTCATGGCTCCTCCCGGCACTTCCATGTCTGCCGCCATGCCTCAACCGGAGGCTAACACCGGCTCGGCATTGGATAATGGCGTCAGTCACCTGAATGAAGAGCAACAGCTCACCTATGCGCTCCAGCTCTTCTACGGCGACTCCAGCGCGCCAGCCATCAGCGACTTCCAGCCGCTGGTGGACCGGCAGATCCTGGCCAAGGTCCCCGTGGCCCCGGCCGGAAAGAAGTACGTCATCGACCTCTCCAAACTCGAAGTGCGGTTGGAAAACCTCTGATATTAAGGCAATCATTGATGAAATCTAAACTCCTCTACCGTTTGACCGGCTTGCTCGAAAAGCCCGCCATCAAGGCGTTCACGTTGATCGAGCTGCTGGTCGTCATCGCCATCATCGCCATTCTGGCCGGCATGTTGTTGCCGGCACTGGCCAAGGCCAAACAGAAAGCCTTGTCCACCCAGTGCGTGAACAACCTCAAGCAGGTCGGCACAGGCTACAAGATCTACCAGAGTGATAACTCGGACAAGATGCCTTACGGCTCCGTGCACTATAAATCAGGTGGTTTCGCTTGGGATGATCTGATCGATGGTTACATCGGCGGCTCCCAAACTATCACGGAGATGTCCGGTCACGGGTTGAAGACTTGGAACAAGTTTCCCAAGGTACTTCTCTGCCCGGCGGATAAGATTCCGCTGACTACCGGCTGGGTTGGGCTCTCGCCCAGCGGTATCCGCCGCAGTTACGCCCCGCCCAAGTACGTCATGTCCACCGCCAATACGCCCGTGAATCCAAACGCACGCACGGGTTCCGGATTGCACTGGACCTGGGCATCTTGGCAGGTGGGTTCCACGACCACGAACGGCTGGCCTGCGGGGGCTGATAACTCGGGACCTCCCTCGAACTTCCTCAAAGTCCCCAAGAACATCCCCGCTCTGCGTGAGGGTGCCATCTTGGCGGCCACCGAGACAGTTCAGGTCACGGAGTATCACAACGCCTCGTGCAACTGGGCCAGTGCCGAAACGCTGCCCACCATCCCGACACCAAACGATCATCTGCCATCATCAGTGGATACAGCTTCTGTCCACGGCAAAGAGATGTTCACTTATCTCATGATCGACGGTCATGTGGAACAGGTGAGCCGTTACTCGCTGCTCGGTAACACGAACACGTCCCTGACGGTGGTTTCGGGTGGATGGACGTTGAACCCGAAAGATTAAGCCATACCCGACCACCTACTTGCACTTGCACCAGCGGCCCGTGATCATTCACGGGCCGCTTTTTCTTTCCTCAGCACAGACTGTTTCGGTCTCGCTGCCGGGATTTCCATCTTCACCTTGGCGTTTGACGCTAGCCCCATACTGCCACACAATGAGCCCAACCTAAATCTCTCTAAACATGAGCACACTCATTTCCCGTCGCGAAGCCCTGCGTAAAGCCGCCGGAGCCACCACAGCCCTGGCCGCCATGACCTTGCTGCAACCCGGTCTCCAGGCCGCTGACTCCTTGAAAGGCCGGGTCCACCACTCCGTCTGCAAGTGGTGCTACAAAGGCATTGCGCTGGACGACTTTTGCAAAGCGGCCAAGGGCATGGGCATCCAGTCGGTCGAACTCCTCCAACCGGAGGACTTTCCCACCCTGAAGAAATACGATCTCTCCTGCGCCATGGTCAGCAACCCTACCGCCACGGTCGGCAAGGTGAAGGTGGGCGGCATCACCAAGGCTTTCAATCGTATCGAATACCACGATGCCTTGGTGGAAGCCTATGAGGCGCAGATCAAGGCCGTCGCCGCGGCTGGCTTCACCAACCTCATCTGCTTCTCCGGCAACCGTGATGGCATGAGCGATGAAGAAGGACTGAAGAACACTGCCATGGGTCTCAAGCGCTTGATGTCCATCGCCGAGAAACACAAGGTCGTGCTGGTGATGGAACTGCTGAACTCCAAGGTGAACCACAAGGACTACATGTGCGATCTCTCCGAATGGGGCGTCGCCTTGTGCAAGGAGATCGGTTCCGAGCATTTCAAACTCCTCTATGACATCTACCATATGCAGATCATGGAGGGTGACGTCATCGCCACCATCAAGAAGAACCAGCAATACTACGCCCACTACCACACTGGTGGTGTGCCGGGCCGGGCGGAGATCGATGAATCTCAAGAGCTGTATTATCCGGCCATCATCAAGGCGATTGTGGATACCGGCTTCAAAGGCTTTGTGGCCCAGGAGTTCATCCCCAAACGTTCCGATGTGCTGGCCTCCCTGAAACAAGGCGTGCAGATCTGCGATGTCTAAACGCAAGCCGGAGAAATCCGCGTTTGCGCTTTAGGCCATCAGAAGTAAGTTACATATATGGACTGGCAACAATTGACAGCTTTACTGATTGTCGCCGTTACTGCCGGAGTGTTTCTCTGGCAGTGGCTGCGCCCCAAGCAGTTGGGCGGCAAGAAAGGCTCAGTCTGCGGCTGCTCTACCAAGGCTTCCTCCGGTCACAAACCCAGCGTTATCTACCACGTGCGGAAAGGTGAACGCCCGCAGATAACCGTCAAAATGAATTGAATCATGCCCTTGCGCCCGGACCCCAAAAACGTTAGCTTAAACGCAACAAACGCCATGTACAAGATCACCTCCGCCGTACAGTTCATCAAGAACACCAACCGGCCTATGACGGACACCTCGTCCGAGGCTAACTGGACGCCCAACACCGATGTGTACATCTCGGAAGAGGGCTTGGTCATCAAGGTGGAACTCGCCGGCATGCGCCGCGAGGATCTGGAACTGAGCGTGGAAGCCAACCGGCTCAGGATCAGCGGGCAGCGCCCGGATGGTTGCCGCAGTGGCAAATGCAATTTTTTGGTGATGGAGATCAATTATGGGGCTTTCGAAACGGTCATCGAACTGCCCCCGGGCTACGACCTTTCCAAGGCCAAGGCCACCTATCAGAACGGCTTTTTGCGGATCGATGTCCCGACCACCACAGTTTCGGCGGAACGCAAAAAGACCACCATCATCATCTCGTCGAAGAACCACGACTGAGTTAATTCTGAACTGATTCCGCGGTTCCGGCATCTAACCCAGTGTTAGGGCACGGCATGACGTCATCTGAAACGGAATTAATCAACATCCTCGACGCCTCGGACTCCGGCTCCGATACGTCGACGATGCAGAAGCAAGGGGCCAAATCTCTCCCGGAGACACTGCCTATCTTGGGGCTCTCCGATATTGTCTTCTTTCCCGGAATGGTCGCCCCCCTTTTGGTGGATACTGCCCAGAGCATCCGTCTCATCGACGACGTCGTCGGTGGTGATCGCTTCCTCGGCCTGTTTCTCCAGCACAAACCGGAGACTGAAAACCCTGTGCTGGATGACCTGCACAAGGTCGGTTGTGCCGCTCGCGTGCTGAAGATGCTCAAATTCCCAGACAACACGGTCCGGGTATTGGTGGAAGGTCTACGCCGCGTAGAGATCGACAAGGTGGAAAGCTCGGAGCCCTACCTGAAGGCCAAGACCACGCATCTCAAGGATCAGGAAGAGGAAAGCCTGGAACTCACCGCGCTTACCCGTCATGCGCATCAGCAGTTCCAAGAGATCATCAATCTTTCACCCGCCATCTCAGATCAGGTCAAGATCGCGGTGTTGAACACGGAAAAGCCGTCCAAACTTTCCGATCTCATCGCGGCCAACCTGAACATCTCACTGGCTGAACGGCAGGACTTGCTCGGCACTACTTCCGTGCAGGAGCGTTTCAAAAAACTATCTCCCCTGCTCAGCCGCGAGCTCGAAGTGCTCAGCATCGGTTCCAAGATCCAGAAAGAGGTCGCGGAATCGATGTCCAAATCGCAGCGCGATTATTTCCTGCGCGAGCAGATTCGCGTCATCCAAAAAGAACTTGGCGAAACCGACCCCAACCAGGTGGAGATCGAAAACCTGCGCCAGCAGGTGGAAGAGAACAAACTGCCTGAGGAACCGAAAAAGGTCGCCCTCAAGGAACTCGACCGGCTGCAGGCCATCCCTCCAGCGGCGGCTGAATACACAGTCACGCGCAATTACTTGGATTGGATCGTCAACCTGCCTTGGAACAAAGGCACCGAAGACCAGATCAATCTGGCCACTGCACGCAAGCTTTTAGATGAGCATCACCACGGTCTCGACAAGGTGAAGGAGCGGTTGCTGGAATTCTTGGCGGTCATCAAGCTCAAGCATTCACTCAAGGGCCCCATCCTCTGCTTGGTGGGTCCGCCGGGTGTCGGTAAGACCTCATTGGGCCGCAGCGTGGCGGAAGCGCTGGGACGCAAATTCATCCGTATCGCCCTCGGTGGTATGCGAGATGAAGCAGAGATCCGCGGGCATCGTCGCACTTATGTTGGCGCCCTGCCCGGTCGTATCTTGCAAGCTATCCGGCGCGTAGAATCGAACAACCCGGTCATTTTGTTGGATGAGATAGAC
>CAZRGY010000187.1:0-7809 GCA_964599715.1 uncultured Verrucomicrobiota bacterium
TTGCCGGTGATGAATTCTTTGGCACGGTCCGCGAGGCGTTCTGCCGGGCCGGGATAGACGAGCAGCACGGTGGCTTTTTGCGCCTTCAAGGCGTCCTTTTGACCGAGGAGTTCACCGACCTGACGGGTGCAGGCTGGACATTGATAGCCCGGCCAACCGCGCAACATGACCACCACCACCGGACCTTCCGCCCGGGTCTCGGTAAGAGAGACGGAATCGCCCGTGAGGGTCTTGAGAGTAAAGTCCGGAGCTTTTTCCCCGACTTTGGGACCGGGCGTGGCGGCAGCCGCAGCAACGAGCTGGGAAGCGATGAAGGTAAGCGCACAGAGGGCTCCGAGCAGGTGACGAAGGTATCGCATATGGATGGGAGGTAGTGGGCGAGGGTTTATTCCGCGCAAAAGGATGAAAAAACAAGAAGATGTGAAGTCTCAAAAAGCTTGGACAAATCTCCGGGACAGGAGGACTATCCAGACCAAGTCAGTGCCGGTTTCAAGACAAGGAATAACATCGTAATCAATGGGTAAATTATTACTGCTATTGCTCACGGTCGCTCCCCTGCTGGTGGTGCTGGTGACGTATGGGGACAAGTCGCGCATGGCGTATCTGGCACGGGGGGCTGCAATGGGGGCGATATCCTTCTTCTGGTTGTGCTTGGGAGTGGGACTGTTCATGGCGGATGGTGTGGAGCCGATATTCACGCAGGTCTCCCGGGAGATAACAGTAATCGTTTGGCTGGCGGTATTCGGGGTGGCACTCTGGGCGATGGTGTGGAATTTGAAAAAGGCGAGCAGTGAAATGATCAAGCAAGCCGTGACCATCGCCAAAACTCCGCATGTAGGACCAGCGCCGGAGCCAAAGCCAGCACCTCCGCCAAAACCGTCTCCCGATCCGAAGCAGGCGGAGGAAAAGTTAAAGGCTTTGCTCGGGGATTAACGCCGCTGGTTTAAAGCTGTGAGCGGAAGGGCGTCGTGAGGATCTCCATGATACGACGGCCAAAGGAGCGGGACTTCCACTTCTCGTAGGTCACTTCATCCGAGCGGGACTTATCCGTCTCGAAGACGGCGACCTGTTCCGCCGCGAAAGCCGGTGAATAGATGTTCATGTTGGATTCATCGTTCAGGCGGAAGGAACGGTTATCCACATTGGCCGAACCCACGGAGACCCAGACGTCATCGACGATCATGAGTTTGCAGTGGAACATGGTGGGCTGGTATTCGTAGAACCTGGCCCCGGCGCGCAGGAGCGGTCCCCAATGGCCGCGCGAGGCGTGGCGCACGATGGGCACATCCGTCTTGGAACCGGGCACGATGAGCTCCACTTTCACGCCGCGTTCGCAAGCCCGGACGAGCGCCTCTTCGGTGCCTTCACCGGGAACGAAGTAAGGGGTGCAGATGCGGATGCTGTGGCGTGCGGAATCGATGGAGAGCAGGAACATCATGCGGACAGTCTCCACATTATCCTGCGGAGAACTGCCGAAGACCTGCACAAGCTGATCGCCAGCGGGTGCGAGTTCGGGAAAGTAATCATCGCCGGCGAGGACTTCGCCTGCGGCCTTGCGCCAGTTGTCCATGAAGACGGCCTGCATCTGGCCGACGGCAGGGCCTTCGAGCTTGAACATGGTATCGCGCCAATGGTCGGGGCCTTCGGCATTGCCAAGCCAAACGTCGGCGATGCCCGCACCACCGGTGAAGCCGACCTTGCCATCGACGATGAGGAGTTTGCGGTGATCGCGGTGGTTGATGCGCAACGCGCGGAGGGAGACAAGTGAGTTGTATTTCTCCACCTTTACGCCCGCCGCGCGCATACGGATGAAGTGCGAGGAATCGATCTGTCCGGAACCCCACCAATCCACGAGCAGCCGCACGCGCACGCCCTCTTGCGCCTTCTTCGCGAGCAGGTCGGCGAACTGTTCACCGATCTCGCCGGACCAGTAGATATAGGTCTCGAGATTGATGGATTTTTCCGCGCTTTCCACCGCCTCGAGCATGGCGGGAAAGATCTGATTTCCATTCACCAGACTGGTGACCTGATTGCTGGCGAGCAGGCTGGGGCCGATAAGGTTACCGAGAGAGCGCAGGAATTGCGGACTGCCCGCCGCATGCGAAGGCTCGATCTTGTAATTGATGCGCTTGGCGAAATAGGAGGAACAACCGGAGGAAAGGCTCAGGCAAAGGAATAACAGAACTAGACGGCACAACTTCATCAATGAGCGGATTGTGGGAGATGAACGGAAAGTTCAAAGCCCAAAGTGACGCTGAGTAATTGCGCCCGGATGCCAGCGCCCCTCAGGTGACCGGGTCACCTAAGATGCCGGCGATGGTGTCCGCGAGCTGTTCTTTGGAGAATGGCTTGGTCAGGGTGTAGCTGGCCCCCAAGTGGTTCGCGATCTTCAACATGTCCTTGGCACTCATGCGCCCGCCCGCCGACATGGCGACGATGACCACCTCAGGATACCGCTGGCGGAACTCTTGGATGACTTCAAAACCCTCCTTGTCCGGCATGATGAGGTCGGTGAAGAGGAAATCGGCCGACCAGACATTTTGCAAGGTCAGCGCCTCCTGCCCATTGGAGGCCTGCCGCACCTCATGGCCCATATCCTCCAGCATCATGCCTACGGCGGTGCGGAAGGTATCATTGTCATCCACCAATAAAATCTTTGGCATAATCCAATTTGAAGAGGTTTGCGTTTAAAACATCGACACAGCCAACTTAATTGAACGCCGCCCATAAGGGTGGCTGACAACCACATACCAGTCACCGGGTGTCAGATTAAATTACTCGGGAATCGGCGGACCGCAACCCGTCCGGGTGACTTTCCTTTGCCTTGGCGGACGTCCTGAAGTATAAATCCGGGTCGATTTTACGTATGAGCTCAGTATCTGGAAGTGCCACAAAAAAAGCCGTCAAAGCGACGGAAGAAGCCGCAACCACCGGGCCCAAGCCATTCAAGAAGTTGATGGCAGCGAACCGCTCGGAGATCGCCATCCGTATTTTCCGGGCGGCCACGGAGCTGGGTTTACGCACGGTGGCGGTCTATGCGCAGGAGGACCGCTTCAACATGCACCGCTTCAAGGCGGATGAATCCTACCTCGTCGGCAAGGGCAAAGGACCCGTGGCGGCGTATCTGGACATCGCCGGCATCGTGGCGTTGGCCAAGGAAAAAGGCGTGGAAGCCATCCACCCCGGTTACGGATTTCTGAGCGAGAATGCGGATTTCGCCCGGGCTTGCGCCGAGGCGGGCATCACCTTTGTCGGCCCGCGTCCGCAATTGCTGGAGATGATGGGCGACAAGACAGCGGCACGCGCACTGGCACAAAAAATCGGTGTACCTGTGCTGCCTGGCACGGAAGAACCCATCTCCGACCGTGAAGTGGCGCTGAAACTGGCCAAGCAGATCGGTTTCCCGCTCATCATCAAGGCGGCCTTCGGCGGCGGTGGCCGTGGTATGCGCGTGGTGCCCAAGGCGGGCGATCTGGCAAATCTTTTGGACGAAGCGCAGGCGGAAGCAGAACGCGCTTTCGGCAATCCGGCGGTGTTCCTGGAGAAATACATCCCGCGCGCGAAGCATCTCGAGGTGCAGATCCTCGGTGACCAGCACGGGAACGTCATCCACCTGCATGAGCGCGATTGCTCGGTGCAGCGTCGCCATCAGAAGGTCGTCGAAGTCGCGCCGAGCTTCGGTCTGCCGGAGAACGTCATCAAAGACCTTTGCGATGCGGCGGCCCGCATGGCCCGCGAGATCAAGTATGACAACGCGGGCACAGTGGAATTTCTTTACGACCTGGACAAGCATGAGTGGTTCTTCATCGAGATGAACCCTCGCATCCAGGTGGAGCATACGGTCACGGAAGTCATCACTGGTATCGATCTGGTCCGCGCCCAGATGCTGGTGGCCCAAGGCTACAGCCTGCACTCCCGCGAGATCGGCTTGCCGGGTCAGAACGAGATCACCCGCAACGGCTACGCCATCCAGTGCCGCGTAACGACAGAAGACCCGGAAAACAAATTCATGCCGGACTACGGCAAGATCATCGCCTACCGGTCCCCCGGCGGTTTCGGCATCCGGTTGGACGGCGGCATGGGGTACAGCGGGGCGGTCATCACACCGTTCTACGATTCCATGCTGGTGAAGGTCATCGCGAGCGGTCGCTCGTATGACATCGCGATGGACCGCATGAACCGCGCCCTGTCCGAGTTCCGCATCCGCGGCGTGAAGACGAACATCCCGTTCCTCGAGAACGTCATCCGCCACGAACAATTCCAAACGGGTCAAGCCACGACGACCCTCATCGATACGACCCCTGAGCTGTTCAAGTTCCGCCTGAAGCGGGATCGTGCGACGAAGATCCTGAACTTCCTCGGCAATGTGATCGTGAACGGCAACCCGCATGCGAAGGGTTATCAGCCGGCGAAGGCGATCGAACTGACGCCCTCCCCGCGTTTTGAACGCACCCAACCCATCCCGAAAGGCACACGCGACCTGCTCTTGGAGCTGGGACCAAAGAAATTTGCCGAATGGACACTGAAGCAGAAACGCCTGCTCGTCACGGACACGACTTTCCGCGATGCCCATCAATCCCTCATGGCCACGCGCGTGCGCACCTATGACATGTTGACCTGCTCGGACGCACTGGCCCGTCGCTTGGGCGATGTGAAGACCGGCTTGTTCTCCCTGGAGATGTGGGGTGGTGCGACGTTTGACACCTCCATGCGCTTCCTGAATGAGAATCCCTGGGAACGCTTGAGGGATCTGCGTGAACGCATCCCGAATGTCTGCTTCCAGATGCTGTTCCGCGGCTCGAACGCGGTGGGTTACAGCAACTACCCGGACAATGTGGTGGCCGGTTTCGTGAAACATGCGGCGGCATCCGGCATGGATATCTTCCGCATCTTCGATTCGCTGAATTATCTGCCCAACTTGAAGGTGGCGATGGAGTCCGTGCAAGACACGCACGCCATCTGCGAGGCGGCGATCTGCTACACCGGCGACATCCTCGACGAGAAGCGCGACAAGTATTCGCTGAAGTATTACGTGAAGCTCGCGAAGGAGCTGGAGAAGATGGGCGCGCATTTCCTCGCCATCAAGGACATGGCCGGCCTGTGCCGTCCGTTCGCCGCGAAGAAACTGGTGAAAGCCCTGCGTGAAGAGGTCGGCATGCCGATCCACTTCCACACGCATGACACCGCCGGCACGCAATCAGCCGCGATCTTGAACGCCAGCGAAGCAGGCGTGGATGTGGTGGACCTCGCCATCTCCTCGATGTCCGGCAGCACCTCGCAGCCGAATTTGAACTCGATCGTCGCCGCGCTGCAGAACAGCCCGCGCGATACGCATCTGGATCAGGATGCCTTGGGCGAATTCGCCGATTACTGGGAAAAGGTGCGCGACTATTACACCCCGTTCGATACCGCGCCGAAGACCGGCAGTGCCGAGGTGTATCTCCACGAGATGCCCGGCGGACAATACACGAACCTCAAGGAACAGGCCGCCAGCATGGGTGTCTCACACCGCTGGCCGGAGATCGCCCGCACCTATGCGGAAGTGAACCAGCTTTTCGGCGATATCGTGAAGGTCACGCCGAGCAGCAAGGTGGTGGGCGATATGGCCCTCTTCCTCTTCAGTCGCGGCATCAAGCCCGCGGACGTGGTGAATCTCGAACCCGGCGCCACGCCGTTCCCGGAGAGCGTCATCGACATGCTCAGTGGCGGACTTGGCTGGCCGGAAGGCGGCTTTCCTGCAGACATCTCACGCGTGGTGCTGGGTGAAAAACGCTACGCCGAGGCAAAGAAGAATTACGAGAAGAACGTGGTGCCCGGAGCCGTGGCGACACCGGCCAACTTCGACAAGATCCGCAAGGAACTGACCGAGAAGCTGAAACGCGAGGCCACCGATGACGATGTTTACAGCTACCTGATGTATCCGCAGGTGTTCCTGGATTTCGCGAAACATCTGCGCGAGTTCAGCAATGTCAGCGTGTTACCCACCCCGTCTTTCTACTACGGGCTGCAGGTCGGCGAGGAAATCTCCGTCAACATCGAGGAGGGCAAGACCTTGGTGGTTAAGCTCGCCAGCGTGGGTGAGCCGGACAAGGACGGTCGCCGGACAGTGACTTACGAGCTGAACGGGCAATCCCGTGAAGCGTATATCAGCGACAAGAAGATCGCGCCCCAGACGAAGCGGCACAAGAAAGCATCCCTGAGCGATCCGCTGCAAGTGGGTGCGCCGATCCCGGGCCTGGTGGCTGCCATCTCGGTGACTGTCGGCCAGAAAATCACCAAAGGTGACAAACTGCTGATGATGGAAGCGATGAAGATGCAGACAACCGTGACCGCACCAGTAGATGGCGTGGTGGATGCGATCCATGCCCAAGTCGGCGAGACGGTAGAGAGCAAAGATCTCCTGATCGAATTGCGCGCATGAACCAGCTAACACTGTGAATATCATTATCGTAGGGGCGGGCGAAGTTGGGCGGCATCTCGCGGAGAGCCTGTCCAGCCGCCTGCACAACATCATCCTCATCGAAGAGTCTGAGGCCCTGGCCGATGAACTGAACGAACTGCTGGACATCCACATCCTTTGCGGGAATGGCGCCTCGGTGACCACCTTGGCAGAAGCGAACACGGCGGAATGCGACCTTTTCCTCGCTCTCAGCAGTGATGATAACACGAACCTCGTCGCGGCTTCCCTGGCCAAATCATTGGGCGCCAAGAAAGCCATCGCCCGTGTACATGGAGCTTTGCAGCGGGAGGAATGGCTCTTCGATTACAAGGCGCATTTCAAGATCGATTACATGTTCAGCTCCGAGCGCCTGGCGGCCGTGGAGCTGGCCAAGTTCGTGCGTAATCCGGAGCGCCTGCTGGTGGAAGAGATCGCCCGCGGCCGTGTCGAACTGCAACAGATCCACATCTCCGAAGCCAGCTCCGCAGCCGGCAAGACGCTCAAAGAGCTTAAACTTCCACCTCGTATCCGGGTGGCCGCCATCCAGCGGCGCGGCATCCAGACTATCCCGACGGCAAACGATCAATTGCTCGCAGGCGACCTGGTAACCTTGTTCGGTGATCCGAACCGGCTGCCAGAGGTGACCGCACTGCTCCAGCCGGAGACGAAACAGAATAATGAGGTGAGCGTGGTCATCTTCGGCGGCGGTGAGACCGGTTGTGCCCTGGCCCAGATGCTGGAGAGCGGTAATTACCGCGTGCGCATCTTGGAGATCGACCCCAAGAAGTGCCGCGAGCTTTCCGAGATCCTGCAAAACACCGTGGTCATCAACGGTGATCCCACCTCGCTGCAACAGTTGCGCGAGGAACAGGTGGGGCAGGCAGATTTCTTCATCGCCACTTCGCGTGACGATGAGGACAACGTGATGACCTGCCTTCAGGCGAAGAGCTTGGGCACCAAATACACGCTGGCGCTCATCCACCGGTCCGATTACGCCAACGTCATTTCCCGGAACAGTGCACAATTGGGCATCATGGGCGCGGTCAGTCCGCGCGTGGCAACGAGCCGCGATCTGATGCGCTTTATCACTTCTGAAAAATTCCATGTGGTCCTCACCTTGGAAGGTGGCTCAGAAGTGCTCGAACTGTTGGTGAACGAGAAGTGCTACTCTGTCGGCCGGAAAGTCTCCGAAATCCAATGGCCGGAAGGCAGCGGGCTGGTGGCCATGCTGCGCGGCCAAGAAGCCATGGTGCCTTCTGCAGAGGATACGATCATGGCCGGCGACACCATCTATGCCATGGTCTCCTCCTCGGCACGCAAGCCGATGATCAAAATGCTGACTGATCAATGAACCTACGCCTGCTAAGCAA
>CAZRGY010000188.1:0-7804 GCA_964599715.1 uncultured Verrucomicrobiota bacterium
TTCACCGTGATGAGTTCGCGGACAACGGTCATTGGCCTTGGCAAATCTATGTGCGTCAGGGACGCCGCATTGAAGGGCGGGCCATGGTCACGCAGCACAACTTCATTGTGAACACCCAGACCGGGCGCACGCCCAAAGTGAAACACGCCATCGCCATCGGGGAACATTCATTTGATGTGCATCCCTGTCATGACCGGCGCTATGCGGTGGATGGTTTTATGGAAGGGGTGTTGTGGTATCCCAAGAAAGCCTTTGGTCCGGCGCAGCCCGGGCAGGTGCCCTATGGAGCGATGTTGCCCAAGAAATTGGATAACCTGCTGGTGCCGGTGGCCTTGTCCTCCACGCATGTCGCGATGTCGGTGTTGCGGATGGAACCGCTCTGGATGACGACGGGGCAGGTGGCTGGGCTAGCCGCTGCCATCGCGAAAGACAAGCGGCGTGACGTGGCAAATGTGGACCCAGATACGCTGCCACCCTTGTTGAAGATCAAGGTGGACCCGTATGCCTGAATTGAGTGAACGGTAGAGCAGTGCTTACCGCACTTTGGCACTCGCGCCTTTGACGTTTTCCCAGACCACCCGATTGCCGTCGAATGCCGCCGCGTATTGCACGCCGTTGACATTCTTCACCATCCCGACGGCCTTCTGTTTGGTTGGACCTTCAAAGACCTTCCGGCCTTGATAGGTGACGGTGGATTTGCCTGCGTCAAAGGAGACAATGAGTCCTGCACCAGCAGTCTTAGCTTTACCTGGCAAGCTGTCGATGTTTTGGGCAAAGGCGGGAGTAAGCAGGCTGAAGGTGAGCGCTAACGCACAAAGGTAACGCAGCAGTGTTTTCATGATACGCAAATGAATTGGTTCGCCGGGCAGGATGCGCTTTTCCCGGGCGGAAGCAATAGGCCTTTTGTGCTTTAGCCCCCTCGACAGGTTGCCTTGCCATCGCTAACGTAACGCCATGGCCGTTATTGAGGCTCCTGTAAAACAGCCTGACGTAAAGAAGACACCGGAAGAAAAGTCCAAGAAACAGTTGGACCAAGGCTTTCTCGTCATCTGTTGGGATGACCCGGTAAATCTGATGGATTACGTGACGCACGTGTTCCAGACCGTTTTCGGCTGGGACCGCCAAAAGGCGGAGCATCACATGCTCCAGGTGCACAAAGAGGGCAAGAGCGTGCTGGTGCGTGAAACCTTCGAGAAGGCCGAGCATTACGTGCATCAGCTGCATAAATACAGCCTGCAAGCCACTTTGGAGCCCGCCTCGTGAAATTATTGCGCCGCAACGAATCTGAAGTCGTCTTTCATCTGGGCAAACGGGAACACGATGCCTTCTGCAAGCTGGTGGACCGTTATCCGATGGTGCCTTCTGATTTCTCTCCCCTGAGCCGGTTTGCCGATGCGGAAGATATCGGGGGTGATCAAGAGCTGTTGGAGGAATCGCTGACGGAATCCAAGAAGGAGAGCAAGACGGCGTTGCTGGCCATGCTCAATGACGGCAAACACTTTCACGAAGTCAGCCGCGGTTGGAATCTGCACCTGACTCCGGAAGAGGTGGACTGGCTTTTGCAAGTCTTCGGTGATATCCGCGTAGGCTGTTGGATGAAGCTGGGTTGTCCGGATGAGATGAAGGGCAAGATGCCTGAACTCACGGTGGACAATCTGGAGTTTTACGTGGCCATGGACATGTGCGGCCGGTTGCAGATGTTATTGCTCCACAGTCTGCGACCATCGGAAGATTCCGGCATATGAAAAGCCCCTTCAGCCAGCGTCACGGGGTGGTCCCGGTTCTGCTGACTGAAGCATTGGAGTTTCCTGCGTTGGATGAAAGGGCGGTCGAGTTGGGACCGCCGGGGTTAGTTGCACTTGGCGGTGACTTATCTGTTGCACGTCTGTTGCTGGCCTACCGTTCGGGTATCTTTCCCTGGAGCGTTGAACCCATCACCTGGTGGTCGCCACATCAACGTGGCATCATAGAATTCAACCGGTTTCATGTCGGACAGACACTTCGCCGGGTGCTGCGGCAGAAACCTTTTGAGATCACCGTGGACAAGGCCTTTCGTGAAGTGATGGAGGGATGCGCGCTGACGCGTGCTCAGGGGAACTGGATATCGCCGCAGTTCATCAATGCCTACACCGAACTGCATAAGGCAGGCCATGCACACAGCGTGGAATGCTGGAAAGACGGGCAACTTGCGGGCGGGATTTATGGGGTCGCTTGTGGAGGCGTCTTCGCTGCGGAATCGATGTTCTACCGGGTCAGCAACGCGTCCAAGGTGGCACTGGTTTCATTGGTGGAGCTGTTGCAAGAAAGCGGTTTTGCTTTCATCGATATCCAAATGGTTACAGCTACGACCCTGGCTTTCGGTGCGCGGGAAATCAGCCGTTGCGATTATCTGTCACGGCTGGCGTCCCACGCGGATCTGCCAGTCAAGTTTTGTTTCGGTGGCGAAATAAAATGATACGTATGCATACTTTTTTGCTGACAACCGGGCAACGGTGGGTTATCTCTCTGGCCGATGTCTCACCGGTCAATTTTGCTGCTGACGGGTGGAGTGTGGGTGGTGGCCATCACCGCCCTGCATGCCTATTTTAATCCGGATGTCCGGGTGCTGCCGCCATGGTGGCAGGCCGGGGTGAACCAAAAGGCGGACACAGAGAAGCCGAAGGTCAGGGTGGGGTTTCTGCCGGTCACATGTCATCTTACCTGCCCGGTCACGGACTTCATCAACAAGCAGACCGCAGGTGACGGCCTGTTTGAACCGGCCCGTTTCAATGGCTGGCCGGAGCTGAAGGAGGCCTTTCTCGCGGGCGATACCAAGACGACATTCATACTGGCACCGTTGGCGATGGCTTTGCGCGAACAGGGGATTCCTTTGAAAATCGTCTATCTTGGCCATCGGGATGGCACGGCCATGATGGTGCATAAGAATTCCTCCATCCGCAGTATCGAAGACTTGAAGGGCAAACGGGTGGCGGTGCCCAACCGTTTCTCCAATCAGTTCCTGCTGCTCTTCAAGGCTTTGCGCGACCGGGGGTTGTCCATCAATGATGTCACGCTGGTCGAGCTCCCTCCGCCCGACATGCCAGCCGCGCTCTATGCCGGTGCCGTGGATGCAGTGACTTCAGGCGAACCGTTCATGGGGCAGGCTGAACTGGATGGCTATGGCCGCATTCTCTATCTCACCAAGGATGTCTGGCCGAATTTCATCTCTTGCGTTCTCGCCGTGGATGAAAGCCTGATACAGGATGATCGCGGAACGGTGCAGGCCATGGTGGAAGGCATAGCCAAGAGCGGCAAATGGCTGGACCAGACCATGGACCATCGCATGCAAGCTTCGCAGTTTGTGGCGAAGAACTACTACAATCAGGATCCGCGGCTGTTGGAATTCGTCCTGAGCAAGCCGCCGGACCGCGTAAAATATACTAACTTGGCCGTGATGCGCGGCGAGTTTGAGGAAATCGAGAAATTGGGGCGCGAGGCGGGCATCCTGAAAGGCACGGCACATTTTGAAGACTATGCGGACGCATCCTTTGTACCGGATGATTCTAAAGTTCAGCCATACCAGTTTGAATCTTCAACCAAATGAGTGCTATTTCCAGCGGATCAGGAACTAATGCGATGTCCCGGAACAGGCAGGGCATGGCGTGGCAGAACTGGCTGTTACCCATCCTGGTCATTGGTGGCTTTCTGGTGCTCTGGGATACGGCGGTGAGACTGTCGGGCTCAGATATTTTTCCGCGTCCCTTAGAAGTTTTGCGCGGGTTTCAGCAGTTGATCGAAAATGGGGTTTTGCACAAGTATATCATCGCCTCGCTCTTTCGTGTGACGTGGGGCTTCGGGCTGGCCGTGCTGGTTGGCGTGCCGTTTGGTCTGTTCCTCGGCTGGTATGGCTGGGCGTACCGGGCGTTCAACCCGATACTGCAGATTTTCCGGCCCATCTCGCCGATTGCCTGGATTCCCGTGGCCATCCTTTGGTTCAAAGTGACAGATTCGGCCCCGATTTTTTTGATCTTTCTGGCCAGTGTATTTCCCATTGCAGTCTCGGCCACATCCGCAGTGCAGAACATGCAACCCGTTTATCTGCGTGCGGCGCGTAACTTTGGACTGACCCGGACGCAATTGTTCGGGCGCGTCATCTTGCCAGCAGCGATGCCGCAGATCATCACGGGCATACGCATTGCTCTGGGTGTGGCCTGGCTGGTGGTGGTGGCCGCCGAGATGATCGCGGTGAACTCAGGGCTGGGCTATCTCATCATCGACGCGCGCAATGCGGGCAAACGTTACGACCTCGTTGTCGCGGGCATGGTGATGATCGGTGTGATCGGCCTGATACTGGATGTGCTTGTGCGCCAGTTGGAGAAGTTCGATGAAGTGAAATGGGGATACTCAAACCGATGAACACCACCGTCCAACCGATGAAGCATGCCACCGGGCCAGCAGTGGTGATCAAGGCCAGCGATGTCTGGATGTCTTTTCCCGGCAAGACGCACCGCGAGATAGTCCATGTGCTGGAGCGGGTGGATCTCGAAGTTAGGGAAGGGGAGTTTGTCTGCATCGTCGGTCCATCCGGCTGCGGAAAATCAACGCTGTTGAACATCATCGGTGGATTCTTGCATCAATCCTCGGGTGAAGTGGTGGTGGAAGGGGCACCCGTGGACGGACCCAATCCCAAACGGATCTTTGTGTTCCAGGAGAACGGGGTTTTTCCGTGGCTCACCGTGAAGGAAAACGTGGAGTTCGGGCTGCTGCGGGAATCAGCGGAAACTCGGGCCAAGACGGTGCAGCATTACATCGAAATGGTGGCGCTGACGGGATTTGAGAATTCCTATCCGCGCGAGCTTTCCGGGGGGATGCGCCAGCGGGTGGAGATAGCCCGGGCTTTGGCTGCGAATCCGGACATCATATACATGGACGAGCCTTTTGGTGCGCTGGATTTTATCACCCGCCTCAAAATGCGATCAGACCTTATCCGAATCTGGCAGGCGGAGAAGAAGACCGTGTTGTTTGTCACGCACGACATCGAGGAGGCCGTGCAGTTGTCCGATCGCGTCGTGGTGATGAGCCGCCGTCCGGCCACGGTGCAGACGGTAATCCAGGTGAATCTGCCGCGACCGCGCGATTTGGATTCACCCGGCTACATCGAATGCCGGGACCAGATATTCAAGGCCATGGGAATGAGCGTACGCATCGGCGTCTAGCAAAAGTAAACAGGCGGACGCTTGACGCATCCGCCTGTTATCAAAAAATGGTTCCGCCGCTTACTTCTTGTGCTCTTGTGCGTAGTGCTTGGAGAGGATGTCTTCGCCGAAATCACCGTTGAAATCGCGCCAGACGGCATGGACATGATTGGCGTTGTTCTGGGTGTTGTCGTACTCGAGCAGGAAGGTCGGGCCCTGGATGCGGTAGTAATGGCCTTCGCCGCGCTTGAGACTGCCCGCCCAGGCGAAGAGGATGCCGTTCAGGCCGGCTTTCTCGATCTGCGCCATCTCCTGGGCGGCGATCTCGGGGCGGACACGTTCCACGTAGAGTTTGATGAGCTTGATGAGGTCTGCCTGCTGGTCCTTGTTGAGTTGCTCGTAGCGCACGCCCACTGCCTCCAGCGGTTTCACTTTTTTATCGGCGGCGGTGATGACGTCTTTTGGGGCTACACCGGAGAAGATGGCCTGCTTGCGAAGTGTGTCGTTGAGTGAGGTGACGATCTTACGGCCAAGGTCTTCCTCCACACCCATCACGCGGATGCCTTTGCGCGGTCCCTCCATCACTTCGCCGGGGTTGGTGCCCATGAAGGAAGGTGTGCCGGAGGCTTCCTTGTCCGCACCGACGGTGAAGTTCTGGGAGAAGTGATGGCCTTCCACGCGCCAGCCCCAGACTTTATCTGCGGCCGGAGTACCGAAGATGGTGAAGTGATACATCTCGGGATCGCGACGCGGGCTCTTGTTCTCCATGTCGTGCAGGATCTGCTCCAGGCTCATGATAGAGAGCGCTTGGGCCTGGCCGCGCTGGCTCATGCCGGAAGCGAGCAGGGCGTATGCGAGATGACGTTGGGCCGGGGTCATGGCTTTTAGAGTTAGACCATTTCGCTCCTTCGGGATGAAGTGCCAGTTCAGTCGTTCATCGTCTTTCAGCGGGTAAACGGCCTTGGCTTTTTGCTCTGGGGTCAAGGAGGCCAGCCAGTTGTTGGCAGCCACGGCCATTTCATCCATGCCCGCATGGGCGGTGGTTGTGACGAACAGCGAACTGGCCGCGAGGGCGAGGGCAGAAATTAAAGACGACAGTTTCAAAGACTTCAAAGTGGTCATGAGGAGACGATTTGCTGTTTTATAGAGAGACGCAATGCGAAAAGTTAAATATGCTGTGAAAATGCAGTAGGACTGAACTGGTTCATTCGCGTTGATAATGTTCCAACGCGATATGAAGACGGCTTAAAATCTTTACAAAAGATACTTCCAGTCGGAACACCTGATCTGCTTTGGTGGTCTCCATAAATAATGTCAATCTGGCGCCGGCTTGGCGCTGGGTGTGGAGCGTTTGTTCATGAGCAAGGAGCTGTTTCCAAGTGTCCTTGGCCCAAATCTCGAAATTTTCCGCTTCGAAAGGGCTGAGTTCCAGCACCCAGAAATCAAGATCCTTTTTTGGCCTTTCAAAGGGTTTGGGCAATTCACCATCGCAGTCATCAATCCGTAGGAGCGCATTTGATGGTCCGGGTCGATGATGACTGAGGCCACTCATGTTAAAATTTATTTTATTCAACCGGTGAAATCTTAAGCCAGCCAGGTTTGTCTGATGAATCGTAGAAAATTCCCATGCATGATTTTTGCGATTTCTTCCTCGGAGTATCCACGTGCCCTGAATAAATCAGGAACCTTCTGAAGATCGGCAATCGTATCGAGATCGCCCGGACTTTGCTCCTTGCCGAAGCCGCCGTCGAGGTCCGTGCCTATGCCGATGTGATTCACATTGCCCGCTAGCTGGCAGATGTGGTCGAGGTGATCGACCATGTGTTTGAGGCTGACACCAGAGGATTGTGGGGTGGTCTTCTGGCGAATCCAGCCGGGGACCATCATCCAGGCATCGAGCGGACCACCGAGCACGCCCCCGCGTTTGATGATCTCTTTGATCTGTTCATCGCTGAACTGGCGATTGTGATCGACCAAAGCACGGCAGTTCTGGTGGCTGGCCCAAACGGGGCCTTCCCAAATATCCATCGCTTCCCAGAAACTCTCATCGCACAGGTGGGTGGCATCCAAGATGAGATGAAGCCGCATCATTTCCCGGAGCAGTTCCCGGCCTTTTTCGCCAAGCCCGCCGGTGTCATCCGTGCCATGCGCATAAGTGCCGGGGCCGTAATGAGCGGGGCCGAGAGCACGCAGACCTTGGGCATAGGATTTTTCCAAGTAGCTCAGTTTAACGATGGAGTCCGCTCCTTCTAGTGAAAGAATGTAACCGATGGGTTTCTTGGCGTTGTCGATGGTCTCGTCTTTCCACAGGGCGAGATGCTTCTCCATCGCTTCGAGATTGGTGATGGCGACCATCTCGCCTTGATCTTCCATGGCACGATACCAGGCGAGCTGGCCTTGCGTCTGCGCCCAAGCCTGCTCGGGAGAACGCCAACCACCTAAAGGATGAGTGGGCTTGGCGTAACGGGCTATCTGGGTGGCGACAACCAGGCCGATGTTGCCGGCACTAAGACCTCGCGTCAAACGCAATGCGAGCAGCAAGACCGCGATGCCCATCACCATGGTCGTGATGCGAAAGAGCGGCACCGTCGGCGTGACCAGGGCGGACAGGTGATGAAGGAGCGCGACAT